>NZ_JAGHZN010000027.1:0-65599 GCF_017746735.1 Roseofilum sp. Guam
CGTCTCTACTATTCTGGGCAATTGTGCCTTGGTTTCAAGTTTTCCCAGATTGGCAATTACTCTCATCACTTCGCCCATTACTACACCGTGTCAATCAATTCTTAAAGGGATTATATGAGGATAAGTTAATTGAATTCGATCGCAATATTGGGTTTTAGCAATGCGATCTAGTGAAGGTACAAGATGCAGCACTGACTGGGGATGTGGTGGAATTTATGTCTCGGCAATTGCATAAGTTGTCAGAAGAAACTCAAAATGTCTTGAAATTAGCGGCTTGTATTGGTAATCGCTTTGATTTAGAGACCTTAAGTATCATTTGCAAAACAGCTTTTGAAGAAGGGGCGGCGGCCTTGTGGGGCGCTTTACGAGAAGGATTAATTTTACCGCAGAGCGACGCTTACAAGTTTTTCCAAGACTGGAAAAATGGGACAGAAAAAACCGATGCAGTTACCGTCAATTATCGCTTCTTACACGATCGCGTTCAACAAGCAGCTTATTCTCTGATTCCTCCCGAACGCAAATCATTGACTCATTATGATATTGGATATATTTTACTCGACAAACTTTCAGGTTCCGAGAGAGAAGAATCGATCTTTGACATCGTCGGTCATCTCAATTTAGGGATCGAGTTAATTACCCAAGAATCGCAAAAAAAGGAACTAGCCCACTTAAATTTAATCGCCGGACAGAAAGCAAAACATGCTAGAGCTTATGGCTCGGCATTTAAGTACTTAAAACAAGGACTTGACTTACTCCCCGACCATCCTTGGGACAGTCTCCATCAATTAACCCTAAATTTGAAATTTGCACTGCGAAGCGATGCAGAGTGGATACTTAAGTGGCAATATTAGCGAATCTGAAACGTTAGGCGAGATCGTTCTGCAACAAGTCCAGGATCAACTCGATGCGATCGAAGTTTACGAGACTAAAATTCAAATTTATATTACCAGTCGGCAGACAGCACGAGCCATTGATATAGGCTTAGATGCTTTGGCGATGATGGGAATGTCTTTGGAGGATATTACCCATAGCGACAAGAATGCAATCGTCTTACCTGCCATTGATACAGTTGCTGACTTATTAGAAGCAACAGATCCGTATTATTTAGCAAAAATGCGGATTTTGACTGCCATTACTTCGGCCGCTTTAATTTCCCGCCCCGATCTCTTATTTGACATTGTCAGCATCCAAGTTCTGCTTTGTCAGGATAATGGTTATTCTGCCTTAGCTGCCTTTACCTATAGTTAGTATGGCGCTCTTCTATGCACCGATTCTAGCGCGATCGATCTCGGATATCAATCGGGTCAATTAGCGATCGCCTTATTAGAACGCTTTCAATAACAAGCTCGCGTCGAGAAATGCAGTATTTATAATATGGTTTATACCTTTATCATCCCTTGGAAGCAACACGTCAGAGACAGTTTATCGTATTTATTAGAAGGCAGTCAAAATGGATTAGATGTTGGCGATTTTGTCCATGCCGGTTATTGCCTCGAAAATTACTGGGGATATTGCCACAAAAATCAAAGATCTAGATTTGGAGTTTGTGGTAGAAGATTTTCCTAAACTTATGACATCCATGGAAACGGGATGCGATCGTATTCATAATATCAGCACTTCCTTGCGCACGTTTTCTCGCACAGACACTGCCAGCAAAACAGAGTTCGATCTTCATGATGGTATAGATAGTACCCTATTAATTTTAAAATATCGCCTCAAAGCCAACGACGAGCGTCCTGCTATTGAAATCATTAAAAAATACGGTACAATTGTACCCATTCAGTGCTATCCTGGACAACTGAATCAAGTCTTCATGAATCTGCTTGCTAATGCTATCGATGCTTTAGAAGAAAGCAATGAAGGTCGAACCTTTACAGAGATCGAAAAAAAAACGAATCAGATTACCATTGAAACCGAATTAGCTGACGATAATAGTCATGTTATCGTCAAAGTTATTGATAATGGTACGGGGATGCCAGAATTTGTACAATCTCACATATTTGAGCAAGGATTTACGACGAAAGCAGTTGGTAGAGGCACGGGGTTAGGAATGGCGATCGCTAAATCAATTATTGTAGAAAAACATAGCGGACAGATCGCCTGTCGATTCAGAACTCGGAAAGGGTACAGAATTTATCATTTCTGTACCGGTGAATTAAGTGGGTAAATTAAGAGAGAGCCCATTGACGTATACAACGGATTGGATAAGATAGTCGTAAAATATGTTATCTCGTATCAGATCAAAGCAGTGACAACTCTTCCTGGCTATCAACTCGGATCATGTCTCTACCAAGGTCCTCGCACCCTCGTTCATCAGGGTACACGCCTTGGTGATAGCACTTCAGTGATCGTCAAAATACTGCGGACTCCCCATCCGAGCTTTAGCCAATTAGTTCAATTTCGCAACCAATATGCGATCTCCCGCCATCTGCAACATCCCCATATCGTCACCCCTGTGGTTCTAGAGCGCTACGGCAACGGCTACGCCCTGATTATGCCCGATTCTGGAGCCATAGCTTTGAGTGATTATTGGCAGCACTTCACCCCAAATCTGGAAGAATTTTTAGAGATCGCCCTACAACTTGTCGATGCTCTGCACTATCTGAGTCAAGAACAGATTATTCATAAAGATATCAAACCGGCAAATATCCTGATTCACCCAGAAACCCAACAAGTCAAATTAATCGACTTCAGCATTTCAACCCTACTGCCCAAAGAAAGCCAAACGATTCAAACGGCCAATACATTAGAAGGAACCTTAGCCTATTTATCCCCGGAACAAACCGGACGTATGAATCGAGGGATTGATTATCGCAGTGACTTCTATTCTTTGGGAATAACATTTTACGAACTGTTAACGGGAACCGTTCCGTTTGCCAGCGACGATCCGTTAGAACTGATTCACGCTCATATTGCCCAAAATCCCAAACCCATAGACAGAGAAGACATTCCCCAAGTCCTTCGCGATCTGATCTTCAAATTAATCGCCAAAAATGCTGAACAGAGATATCAGAGTGCCTTAGGACTCAAATGGGACTTAGAGAAGTGTCTTGAGCAATATCGAGAAACGGGAACAATAGAGCGATTTGAATTAGCGCAGCACGATCGCTGCGATCGCTTCATGATTCCCGAAAAACTCTACGGACGAGAACTCGAAGTTAAAACTCTACTTGAAGGCTTTGAACGAGTCGCAGCAGGCAACTGTGAAATCGTTTTAGTAGCGGGATTTTCCGGCATTGGTAAAACTGCCGTCGTCAACGAAGTTCATAAACCCATCGTCAGACAACGGGGCTACTTTATCAAAGGGAAATTTGACCAATTTAACCGCAATATTCCCTTTAGCGCTTTTGTCATCGCCTTTCGAGACTTAATGGGACAATTACTCGGAGAAAGCGATGCAAAATTGCAAGAGTGGAAACGAAAAATCCTAGCAGCAGTGGGAGAAAATGGGCAAGTTCTCATTGATGTGATTCCCGAACTCAAACGCATTATCGGGATACAACCTCCCGTCCCCGAACTTTCTGGAAATGCGGCTCAAAACCGCTTTAACCTCCTGTTTGAGAAGTTTATCGCCGTCTTCACAACTCAAGAGCATCCCTTAACTCTCTTTCTGGATGATTTGCAATGGGCAGATTCAGCCTCGTTAAATTTGTTGAAAGTGTTGATAGGAGAGAGTCGAACGGGATACTTGCTCCTGTTGGGAGCCTATCGAGATAATGAAGTGTTCCCAACTCATCCGTTGATGTTGTGTTTAGGAGAATTAGAGAAGCAACAGACAACGATTTCGACCATTACTTTAGCGTCCTTATCAGTGAGTCATATCAATCAATTGGTGGCGAAAACCCTCAGTTGTTCGGTGGAATTAGCTGCGCCTTTAACCGATTTAATCTATCAAAAGACGAAAGGCAATCCCTTCTTTACCACGCAATTTTTACAAGGATTGCATGAAGAGGGGTTGATTGCGTTCAATGATAGTTTGGGATATTGGGAATGCGATTTAGTAAAGGTGCGAGACGCTGCCCTGACTTCAGATGTGGTAGAATTTATGACAGTAAGGTTGCATAAATTGCCAGAATCCACGCAAAATATCCTCAAATTAGCCGCCTGCATCGGCAATCAATTTGACCTAGAGACCTTGGCGATTATCTGCGAAAAGCGATCGGAGGAAGTGGCTACTGATTTGTGGAGTGCCTTGCGAGAAGGATTGGTTTTACCTCAGAGCGAAGCCTATAAGTTTTTTCAAGGATGGGAAAATGAGGAAAAGCAAATTGCTGATGTTGCTGTCGGTTATCGCTTCCTACACGATCGCGTCCAACAAGCCGCCTATTCCTTGATTCCCGAAAATAAAAAAGTACGAACTCACTTCAATATTGGCCAGCTCTTACTCAAGACCATCGACCCGTCTCAACGGGAAGACTATGTCTTCGATATTGTCAGGCATTTTAATCTTAGTGTAGAGTTAATTGACGAACAAGCTCAACGATATGAACTGGCTGAATTAAACTTAATCGCTGGAAAAAAAGCTAAGTCTTGCACCGCAAATACGGCAGCCTTTGAGTACCTCAATATAGGCCTCAGTTTATTAGCAAATAATGCTTGGCAAGCCGAGTACGAACTGACGCTCAACTTGCATTTAGAAGCAACAGAAGCCAGTTATCTCAAGAGTGACTTTGAAAACATGGAGCGGTTAGGACAAATCGCGATCGATCGCGCCCGCACTCTCGTCGATCGGATTAAAGTTTACGAAACACAACTTCAGGCGTATTCAGTTCAGAACCGATTTATTGACGGTATTGACACAGGGTTACGATGCTTGAAGCTACTCGGAATAGATTTTCCCGATAATCCCGACCTGGCAGAAATTGGATCGTGGTTAGCGCGAACTCAAGATGCTCTAGAGCCATTTAGCTCAGAAGAATTACTCAATCGTTCTGAGATGAAGGAGCCACAAATACTATCGGCAATGCGGATTTTATCGCGCTTGATTCCGTTAAGTTATTTTGGTCGTCCGAGTTTATTTCCTCTCATTGCTTGTCAGGGAATACTACTCTCATTAGAATATGGAAACGCTCTCGATACACCGGTATCCTACGTCAACTATGCTTTGGTCTTATGTAATCCCGGTGTTGATAAGTTTCGTCAGGCTTACGAATATGGTAAAATCGCCCAGCAAATTATTGATCGACAAAATAATACCCTCCGTCATGTTCTCGTATGTAATAACTTTTATGCTCATGTCTCGTTTTGGCGATCGCATTTTCGCGATGGTATATCCCCTCTAGGTGAAGCCTATCAAAAGGGCATAGAAGTTGGAGAGTTAGAGTATGCAACTTATGCACTAACTAACCGATTGCTCTTAGCTTATTGTTCCGGAATGGAACTCGATATCCTGAAATTGGATCTAGAGAAAGCGATTGATTTTTCTCGATCGATTCACTTTGAAGGGACAGGTATTTATACGGCTTGCATTTTACAGCTCGTTTTTAATTTAATTAGTAATGTAGACAATCCTTGTTCTTTGCAGGGGGATTTCTATGATGAACAAAGAGCAATTGAAAACTTCAAAAAGAGCAACAGTTTGGTAGGATTATCCGTTCACCATTTTAGTAAATTGCAACTGACTTATCTCTTTGGAAATATTGCAGAAGCTCAATATTTTGTTGCGGAAGCACAGACTTATTTAGATGCAGTTGGAGGCTATTTATTTTTACCCAATTTTGCATTTTTAGGAGGTTTGACTTATCTGGCATCAGTGGAATTAGCAGAAGGTACAGAGAAAGAAACCTATTGGCAATGCAGCGAACATTGGAGTACGCGTCTCAAAGCTTGGGCAGAAAATGCTCCCATGAACTACCAGCATAAATCGGATTTACTGGAGGCAGAACGGTACCGGCTTTTAGGAGAGCACTTGAGAGCGATGGAACTCTACGATCGCGCCATAGCCGGAGCTAAAGAAAATGGCTACATCCAAGAAGAAGCCTTAGCCAACGAACTCTTTGCTAAATTCTATCTCGACTGGGGCAAAGAAAACTATGCTGCCCTTCATATGCAAGAAGCCTACTACTGCTACGCTCGTTGGGGAGCCAAAGCTAAGACCAACCAACTCGAAGTCAAATATCCCGAACTGTTTTCCTCGATTCTGCAACAGTCTCAGCTACAGAATCGCAGCGGTCAAACCCTCACGTCTAGGTTGACACAAACGACGAATTTTAGCAGCACCAGCAGCTTTATACTCGACTGGGCAACGGCGATGAAAGCGTCCCAGTTCCTATCGAGTGAAATCCACTTAGACAAGCTGGTCTTAGCCTTAATGAAGGCAGTAATGGAAAATGCCGGAGCAGATGGCGGAATTTTGCTACTGAAGCAACCCGAAAGTTGGCAGGTTGTCGCCCGATACTCGCAAGAAGATAGCAAATTTTATTCTCCGGAAATAACAGAAAAAGGTACTCTGCCGACCAGCGTGATCAATAAAGTGAAACACACCAAAGAAGCAATTATCGTTAACAGTTGCCCTGACGATACTCAGTTTGCGGGCGACCCCTATCTACTACAAGAACAACCCAAGAGCTTCCTGTGCGCGCCCATCCTCAATCAAGGCAAGCTAATCGGTATTCTCTATTTGGAAAATCATTTGGCAGTGGGAGTTTTTACACAAAATCGCGTGGAACTGCTGAATATGCTCTGTTCCCAAGCGGCTATCTCTCTGGAAAATGCCCGTCTCTATGAACAGTCCCAAGACTATGCCCAGAAATTGGAACAATCTCTCGAAGAACTACAACAAGCTCAACTGCAACTGGTACAAAGCGAGAAAATGTCAGCTTTGGGTAATTTAGTGGCAGGAGTAGCCCATGAAATTAATAATCCTGTGGGATTTATTGCCGGAAATATCGACCCAGCACGAGATTATGTGCAAGACTTGTTAAGATTAATTGACCTTTATCAAGAGAAATATCCCCATCCCGATGCTCAGATCGAAGAAGAAATTGAATCAATAGATCTGGAGTTTTTGCGCTCCGATTTACTAGAACTGATTTCTTCCATGCGATCAGGAACCGAGCGCATCCGTCACATCAGCAATTCTTTACGAACCTTTTCGCGCACAGATAAGGAGTATAAAGTCCCGTTTAACTTGCATGAAGGCATCGACAGCACATTGCTGATTCTCAAACATCGTCTGAAAGCTAATGAGGAGCGTCCAGCAATTGAAATTGTTAAAGAGTATGGAGAATTGCCAGAAGTGCAATGTTTTCCCGGACAACTCAACCAAGTGTTTATGAATCTGATTGCTAATGCGATCGATGCTTTGGAAGAAGCTAATCAAGGACGCAGCTTTGAGGAGATTGCCAATTGGATTAAGATTACCACCTCAGCAACGGCAGAAGAGGCGATCGTTAAAATTGCTGATAATGGCACGGGAATGCCAGAAGAAGTGAGAGAACGTATCTTTGAGCAAGGATTTACGACTAAAGCGGTGGGTAAAGGCACGGGGTTAGGCATGGCGATCGCCCATCAAATCGTAGTAGAAAAACATGGCGGTAAGATTACTTGTAACTCTGAACTGGGTAAAGGGACTGAGTTTGCGATCGCAATTCCTTTAGATGAGAAGCCATCAATTACAGATTAGAATCATCTAAAATTTACCCAACTGCGATATACATCATCTTCAAATTTTTGTCAAAAAAAATACAGGTATAATAGATCGGACATTGGAGTGCAATCATGGTATGCAGTTTACAATTCATCTACCGTTAAGTTAAGATAAATTCATCTCATTAACAAAATCTTTATAATCTTATGGAAGATTCTGGGAGAATTTCGCTAGCTGAATATTATCAAAGCTCAACTCTAGATCTGCCAGAATTTTTATCTCTGGGCATTCAACTGTCCCAGATTCTCCATCAATTGCACCAACATCGGGTGATCCATAAAGACATAAAACCTGCAAATATACTCATCCATCCCGAAACCAAAGAAGTGCAACTGATCGATTTTAGCATTTCATCTTTACTGCCCAAAGAAACCCAAACTTTGCAAACACCGAATGTCCTCGAAGGAACTCTAGCCTATATTTCTCCAGAACAAACCGGTCGCATGAACCGAGGTATAGATTATCGCAGTGATTTCTATTCTCTAGGAGTCACATTTTATGAACTCCTCAATGGCAATTTACCCTTTGAGACAAACGATACCCTAGAACTGGTTCACCGTCACTATGTTTGGCGCTTTTGTCAATCCTTGGCGGAATCATCTAAATGCAGGGATTCCAGTTTTAAGGCGTGGGGTTCAAATTGGTTCAGAGATTTTAGATGTCTGGGCGACTTATAACGGATATCATTTGATTCTGCAACGAATTCTCTGTGCAGAGGATCTTAACAGTATTCTAGAAGAGTCCCAGCAGAATCTTGAATTCTGTAACAGAATCAAAAGTCATATTTTTTCTCTGCTTCAAAAATTCTATCAAGGCATTGTTCTAAATTTGAAAGGATTAACTCTAGACAAGTTTTCATTGAGCTTCTCATCCAATTCGTATGATTTTAATGAAGAAGAATGCCTACAAGAATAGAAGGAAACTCTGGTTGAAAAACAATTATTCCGGTACATTAAGTACCCGATTATTTATGGCTTGTGGATTTATGATCTATACAGGCTTAATTATTCATCAAAATGGTGGCGTAACTGAAGCTCATTTCTCCGCATTTGGGTTGATCGGTATTCTGCTTTACTATCGAGACTGGCGCACCATTCTTGTGGCTACAGCGCTGCTCGATATACACCATTTCATTCTTGGCTATGCTCAAACATTAGGCTTTCCAATTTATGTATTTGCCAGCTCCCATTTTTGGTTAATGCTTCTGAGCCATGTTCTCTACTTTCTGCCCTTTGTGGGGATGATGTCCTATCTTTCTATCTGGTTGCGTCGGGAAGGCTATGAAAACCAACGAGATCTCAAGGCACTGAGAGAAGCAGAACAGAAACTCACCCAACTCAATGAATCATTAGAAAAACGGGTAGAAGAGCGCACGATTGAGCTTCAAAAAGCCAAAGCCCAAGCGGAAGTCGCTAACCAAGCGAAAAGCACCTTTATCGCCAACATGAGCCACGAATTGCGATCGCCCCTCAACGCCATTCTTGGGTTCACCCAAATCATGACTCGCTCTCAAACCCTACCCCCAGAACAACAACAAAATGTCAGCATTATTAACCGCAGTGGCGAACATCTCCTGACATTAATTAATAATGTCCTCGATCTCTCCAAAATTGAAGCCGGGCGTATCGTTCTAAACGAGAATAATTTTGACCTCTATCGCCTTCTCGACGACATTCACGATATGTTCCAACTCAAAGCAGCCGATAAAGGCTTGTACTTATTATTGGAACGGGCCGAAAATCTTCCCCGCTACATTCGCACTGATGAAGTCAAACTTCGGCAAATTCTGATTAATCTCATTAACAATGCCCTGAAATTTACTTCAGAAGGAGGAATTTGTATCCGACCAACCCACCAGTCAGCAACTAATAATCAAGCAATAACAGTACATTTTGAAATCGAAGATACCGGGCCGGGAATTGCCCCAGAAGAACTTGACCAGCTTTTTGAAGCGTTCTCGCAAACCGCAAGTGGCAAATATGCCCAAGAAGGAACGAGCTTAGGACTGTCTATCAGCCGTAAATTTGTACAACTGATAGGAGGGGAGATGCACGTTCAGTCTAAATTGGGAGCAGGAACCGTTTTTAGCTTTGAGCTTAATGTAGAAGAGGTTGCTGAGAGCGAAATAGAAAGCAAAAACATTCAACGTCGTATTATTGCCCTAGAACCCGGGCAACCCTGTTATCGCATTCTGATTGTTGACGATAAGTCTGTCAATCGGCAGCTTTTAATCCATTTACTCAATCCCTTGGGCTTCGAGTTGCAACAAGCCAGTAACGGCAAAGAAGCCATAGAAATTTGGGAACAATGGCAACCTCATCTGATTTGGATGGATATACGAATGCCTGTAATGGATGGGTTTGAAGCCACTCAAAAAATCAAAGCAACCCCTCAAGGACAAGCAACGGCAATTATCGCCCTGACAGCGAGCGTGCTAGAAGAAGAACGGGCAGTAGTTTTATCGGCAGGATGCGATGATTTCCTGCGTAAACCCTTTCGAGAAGAGCAAATATTCAAAGTGATGGAAGAGCATTTAGGTGTGGGTTATGTTTATGAAGAGCTAGTTTTGCTGATAGAAAATAAGCCCTCGATACTTGAAGCACTAACAGCCGAAAATATTCAGTCGCTCTCAGCAGAATTGCAGCAGCAACTGCGCCAAGCTACCCTCACAGGAAACCAACAGAAAATGGCTGAGGTGGTTCGGGCTATTGCCGAAGATAATCCCATTTTGTCCGAGGCGATCTCGACTTGTTTTCAAGACTTTGAATATGACAAGGTTTTGAACTTAATACCCGAAAAAGATGGTTTAATATAAATGCTAATACTGTGCCCTTAGGTCAAAGTTCTCAGTACAGGACAAAAAAGTTGAAAAGGATGCAGGGAGAGAGTTTGATGGAAGTTAACACAACACCAATCAAACCCTCATGCAATACAGTAACTTGATTCGAGAGCAATTACGACCCCATCTGGGCTGGCATGGAGCGAGACTATCTTTCATCGCCTTGTTCATCATCGCTGTGTTCCGAACCAAAACCGTGAACCTAGCTGAACTGGCGAGTTTCTGGGGAGGAAGAAGTGTTCAAGCGTCGAACCATAAACGAATACAGCGATTTTTCCGGTCTTTTGAAATCGAGATAGATAAGTTCACCCAGATGGTCATGAGCATGGACAGAACTAACGGGTCATTGGGCAAGACTCACTTCAATATCCTGATGCGGAAAGCTCTTTCTTGCCATAATGCCCAGAGTATCTAACTCTGAGGCAAGCCATGAACCAAATAGAAGAACGTACCGCAGATATCCTCGTTGTTGGTGGGGGAACAGGGGGCACTTGCGCCGCCATTCAAGCTGCTCGGCGGGGCGCTCAAACCCTTCTAGTTAGTGAATTTCCCTGGTTAGGGGGTATGTTAACCGCAGCCGGAGTATCTGCACCGGATGGTAGCGAATTGGCAGCCTTTCAAACAGGAATGTGGGGGGCATTTGTACAGGAATTAACTCAGAAACAACCGGGAGGATTAGACCATAATTGGGTGAGTTTATTTGGCTTTAGTCCCCAGATAGGGGCGCAAATTTTCCAGGACTGGGTAGACGCGCTGCCTAACCTAGACTGGATTTGGGGACAAACGCCGTTAGAAGTGTATCGAAATGGCAACTGCGTTACCGGTGTTCGATTTCAAAGCTTGCGGGTAAATGCCACTCTTACGCTAGATGGAACTGAACTGGGCGATTTACTCGCCTTAGCCGATATTCCCCATCGTTGGGGTTGGGAACTGCAAGCTGAATGGGGAGAACCGAGCGCTCCTCAAGAAGCGAACGAACTGACGCAACGCTATCCGGTACAAACACCGACTTGGGTGATTCACCTACAAGATTATGGACAAGGAGTCAGTGCCCCAGATATTCCCGGTTCTGTCACAGAATCAACCTTTGCGGGAGCATGGGAAAACCATGGGGTAGAGAAATTCTTAAGTTATGGCCGTTTACCGAATGGCACCATGATGATGAATTGGCCGATTCAGGGAAATGATTATGGCATCAATCTAAATCGCCTGATTGAATCCCCTGAAAACCAATTTACCCTCTTACAAGAAGCTTTAGAGTATAGTCTTAACTTTGGGCGCACGATTCAAGCCCAATTGGGACAACGCTACGGGTTAGCGGTTAATCAATTTCCCGTCCTCGATTCCACTATCTCTCCTCGCTCTGCGCTCCTTCCCCAGTTCCAGCAAGGAGTCGCCCTTTATCCCTATTTTCGAGAAAGTCGCAGACTCAAAGGACAAATTACGCTGCGAGAACAAGATATTTTGCCCCAACCGGACGGAAATGTGGCTCAATTACCCAGAGATGAAACTGGAGCCATTAATAGTATTGTCATTGGCAACTATCCTAACGACCATCATTATCCAGGAGTTGACTTCCGTCTGGCTCCCAAGTCTCTACGCTGGGGGGGACGGTGGACGGGAACTCCGTTTACACTTCCCTATGGCTGTTTGGTTCCAGAGGAAATCACCGGATTTCTGGTCTGCGAAAAGAATATTTCTGTCTCTCATATTGCCAATGGAGCCAGCCGCTTGCAACCGGTGGTGATGAATATCGGTCAAGCCGCAGGAATGGCAGCAGCTCTCTGTATTGAACGCCGGGAAGACCCCCACAATTTACCGGTGCGAGTTTTACAATCAGCTCTATTAACGGATAAAAGTGCCCCAGCAGCCGTTATTCCCTGTTTTAATCTCACCCATCGCTCTCCAGATTGGCAAACCTGGCAATTCCATTATTTAGAGCATGGAGAGGAGTATCCAAAAACTGGCTATGCTCCCCATACTTCTTCCCCAGTTGATTTAGGAACAAGTTGTACTGACGGGTTAGAGGTATCAGGACTGTTTAAGCGATTAGAGGAACAAAGCTATCAATTACAGGTCAATGCCCCTGCCCAATGGGGGGGAAGTACCTGGCGATTGATTACCACTGAACCCCTAGTTAATGATGCTTTCGAGGGTCTGGAGGATCAACAACAGATTTGCCTGCGCGGACGCATGAACTCAGCCGGGGGTTGGATAATTGTGGAAGAAATTACGGACGTTTTTAGTTGATAAACTTCCACAGTTTATCCGGATGCACTAGGGAAACCGATGAGAAGTAAAACAGTTACTTCAAGACAGATGTTTCCCATGCGTACCAACAACTCCATTAAAATTAATCGTTTTCTGTTTTTGTCCGTGGTTATTGGTTCGATAGGTTGGGTTAACTTGCAAACCAGTCCTAAGGTTGCTTCCTATTCCAATCAATCTTCCCAATATGTAGAAGAGAGTCAAACTCATCGCGGAAGCGGACGGTGTGATGATACGGAGTGCCCTTCCTCCCAATCCTTTGATAGCATGAAAACTGCTCGTCGAGGCAGTGGACGGATTGACTCTAATCAAACCAGTTAAGAGTTGAGTAGGATAGAATATTTTCTAGTCCTGTATCTCTAAATACAATGATGATCAGCTTTAGATTCTCTCCTCCCCCATAACCCTGAAGTTAATGGGGGGTATTTTTGTTGCTGGAGAGACAGGTTGACATCCTCTTTTGACCAGATTCTTCAAGGCTAAGTCCTCAACCACTATCGTTTGGTTTTCGCGCACCAGTTGAGTCGTTAGCTTATGTACAAGACTTTCTCACATTGTAGTACCTAATATGTAATTGTGGTAGCCTATGTTTAGTCAAGCTGCCCTTCCAGGGCGGGGTTTCCGACCCAATTTTTCTGATGATTAAGGTTTTACATCTATCGGATATCCATTTGGGGAGTGGGTTAACTCATGGAAGAGTGAACCCAAAAACAGGTTTAAATACCCGTTTGGAGGATTTTATCAGGAGTTTGTCCTACTGTATCGATCGCGCGATCGCCGAACCCGTCGATTTAGTCTTATTTGGCGGCGATGCTTTCCCTGATGCTACGCCTCCTCCCTATGTCAGTCAAGCGTTTGCTGGGCAATTTTATCGTCTAGTGGAGGCAAATATTCCGACGGTATTATTGGTGGGTAATCACGATCAACATGCCCAAGGAAAAGGGGGGGCGAGTTTATCGATTTACCAAACGTTGGGGGTTCCAGGGTTTATTGTGGGCGATCGCCTAGCTTTACACCAGATTACCACTGCCCATGGCCCCATTCAAGTGATTACCCTCCCCTGGTTAACTCGTTCGAGTTTATTTACTCGTCCAGAAACCCAAGAATTATCCCTTTCAGAAATTAATCATCAATTAATCGACCGGTTGCGAACTGCCCTTGAAGCGCAAATTCGCCGTCTGAATCGAGATCTTCCCACGATTCTTTTAGCCCATGTGATGGTCGATAATGCCCACTATGGTGCAGAGCGGTTTTTAGCTGTTGGCAAGGGTTTTACTATACCCTTATCCATCTTGGCACGTCCCTGTTTTGATTATGTAGCCCTCGGTCACGTTCACAAACATCAAATCCTCTGCAAGCATCCACCCGTTGTCTATCCTGGCAGTATTGAACGGGTGGATTTTAGCGAAGAAAAAGAACAGAAGGGTTATATTTTAGTGGAAGTGGATAAAGGACAGGCAAATTTAGAATTTTCACCCTTATCTGTGCGCTCGTTTAAGACGATTAAAGTTGATCTGAGTCAGGCAGAAAATCCCCAAGAGAAACTGATTCATACCTTAGAAAAATCTTCCCTTCAAGATGCCGTGGTACGATTGATTTATCAGATTCGTTCCGAACAATTAGATTTAATCGATTCCCGGCAACTTCACGAACGGCTAGACGTGACCCATAGTTATACGATCCAACCCGAATTAGTCAGTCAACTCTCCCGCACTCGACTTCCGGAATTAGGCCAAGGAAAGGAAGTCGATCCCTTATCCGCTCTGCAAGCTTATTTAGATAATCGGGAAGATTTACAAGAATTAGCCCCACAAATGCTAGACGCGGCACAAGAGTTATTGATTTCTAGCAATATTGTAGATTCCTAGAGGAGAGTTAGATACTCGATTCCCTAAAGACAACCGGTTTTTCAGGGAGAGGAATCTTTTGGAAATCACTGATTATTTGTGGATTCGCAATAGCGACGTTTTGACCGTTCTTCCCTTGCTCTTTGGAAGTCTAATGTATTCAGATCGACGGGTTTTCGCATCTGTTCTGGGGTTTCTGGATCGCCTTGGTAAATTGTTGCCCCATCGGGCATTTTAGCCCCATTGAGTTTAATCCGATTGTCAACGATCGCCCCCGTAAAATCAGCTCCGGTTAAGTCAGTATTTCTTAAATCTGCACCTCGCAGATCGACCCCTTGTAATTTAGCATCTACAAAGTTAGACCATTGAAATTTTCCGTCTTGTAAATTAGCATTACTTAAATCAGCACAAGTAAAATAAGCACCTTCAAAGTTACTGTTACTTAAGTTGGCATTCATTAAGCGAGATTGCCTGAGTTGAGAGCCTTTAACGGTTCTGCCAGTAATGTTGCTTAAATCAGCGTTAATCAGATCGCATCCTTGACAGGTGCGACCTCCATTCAGGAGTCGAGTAACGTGATCGGGATTAGCCGCGATCGCTACAGTGGTAAATCCAATACTTACCCCAAGCGCGATCGCTAATGTCTTTTTGAGTTTGATCATGGTAACTGAAATCCTTGAAGAAACTACAATAAAGGAACTGAGCATTATGAAAACAATTATACAAAATCAAACCCGGGTTTTCAAATTAAAAAAAGGTTAATTTTTTCTGACTCGATGATAGAATAATTCCACCTGAACTCAGAAGAAAAAATACTGGATGTATTATCAAAACCCCTTGATTTTAAGCCTCCCCACTGGGTCTCCGAGTCCTGAACCCTTACCAGAACCCGTAAATCTAGTCTCTCACCAGGGTCAAACGATTGTTTATATCGGTATTTTTTTATTGATTGTCACGCTCATTATTATTGTGGGTATGATCAATCAAAATATAGAAAAAGCGCTGATTATCTCAGTTCTACTAAGTTTAATTTTGATTCCCATATTATGGTTGATATAACCGGTCAAAATTAAAAACTAGATTACAATAGAACGGAAAATAGTTTTTGTTGCTGCTTTGAGTATAGCGCTTCGCGCTAGGCACTCTAGCAATAGACACTCTAGCAATAGCTTGCATTGCTTAGGGTTTAAGGCTTCAAGCTGTACTCCATAGAAAAGAGAATCGCTGTACTCACGAATTGTCATGACTTTAATCAAAGTTCCCCAAATCTGGGATATACCCGATCGCCAGATCACCCCAGAGTCCGTATTCATGAATCGTCGGAAATTGCTCAAGGGACTGATGGGAGCCGGCATTACCGCCAGTTTGCTCCCATTAACCGCTTGTGGTCAGCAAAATCAATCGAGCAATATGGGATCGGGTTATACTACGCCAGAGGCGATCGCTCAAAATCCAAAGTTTCTCAAGGGAGATTTGGAGATTACGCCCCAATCCCTTTCTTCTCAATACAATAACTTTTATGAATTTGGCACCACCAAATCGATTCAGCAAGCAGCCCAAGCTTTGCCCACAGAAAACTGGAAAGTAGAAGTTGGAGGATTGGTGAAAAATCCCCAAACCTATGATATGGACGATCTGCGAAATAAATTTGAAACAGAAGAGCGCGTCTATAGATTTCGATGTGTGGAAGCTTGGGCAATGGTTGTACCTTGGTTAGGGTTCCCCATGCGCAAACTGATCGAAGCGGTTGAACCCACATCTGAGGCTAAATTTGTGCGATTTACCTCTTGGTATGATAAAGAAATTAGTACCGGCCCCTCTGGGAATCTGTTTTCGCCTCTTCCCTGGCCCTATACGGAAGGATTGCGAATTGAGGAAATGGCTAATGAATTAGCCTTTTTTGCCACAGGAATTTATGGTCAAGACTTACCAAAACAGCACGGCGCTCCCATTCGTCAAGTGATTCCTTGGAAATATGGCTTTAAGGGAGCAAAATCGATTGTCAAAATTGAATTTCTGGACACTCAACCGGCAACATTTTGGAATACGATCGATGCAAAGGAATATGATTTTGAAGCCAATGTAAATCCGGATAAACCCCATCCCCGATGGTCTCAAGCGACGGAACGGCTCATTAGTGATGGATCTGCGTTCAGTTGGCCCAGACAACCGACCCTACACTATAACGGCTATGGGGAATGGGTGGCTCATTTATATGGTTAAGCCTATGCTTTAAAAAGTGTGAGCATCAAACTTAACCATTAACAGGTGATGAGGAGTGAAAACTAAATATTGGAGATTAAGAGGACTAGGGGCGATCGCCAGCCTAGTCCTATGGGTGTTGCCTGCTTTGGCGGAGCTACCCCGCGATAAAGTTATAGCCCTAGTCGAAGCTCTGCGAGTATCTGCCCCCCAAGGGCAAACCGCAGAAACTCTCTATGGCCCGTGGAAAATTAGAGCCAACAACATTACCCGATGGTCTCAATGGTGTCTGGGGGAAACCGTAACCCCAGAAGCCTTTGCCGCCAATATAGATCAAACCAGAACCGTTTTGGTTTGTATTGTTGGGGATGTTCTAGCTGAAGAATATGACACAAGTGCCCAAGATGAAGACCGTGCCATCCGCAGAACAGCAGCTTGGTGGGTCTCGGGTAATCCAAATTTGTATAACCAAGGGGACATTGCTGTTTACACTAATAAAGTATTGAGGTCTTATCAAGACTTCAGAAACAACCCCACAGACTTTTAAATCCTAAAGTCTGGGACTAGCAAATCACTTGACTGAATCATTACTCGGATTACTCCATGGACACCATTAGAGACCTTTTGCAACCGATTGTTAACCCCATTGCCGATTATTTCGCTGGTTTAGGCATTCCTGAACCCATAACCCATTGGGGACATCCCCTAATGATGGGCATTGTCGTTTTTGTGTTAGGCACGTTTGTGGCCGTTGCTGGATGGCGCGGACGGAGTGCCACGGATGAAGAAGTAGCGACTCAAAATAAGCTCAATCACCGCAAACTGGCCCCATTTTTAACTCTATTCTTAGGCCTCGGATATACCGGAGGAGTTTTATCTTTGGTGATGCAAGGACAGCCTATTCTCGAAAGTCCCCACTTTTGGACGGGTTCAATTGTCTTAGTACTGTTGGGTCTCAATGGTGCAATTTCAATTACCAAATTTGGGGGCGATAATAAACCTTCTTTGCGTACCCTTCATGCTTATTTGGGTACGGCAGCATTGGCATTGTTGTTTGTTCATGCCTTTTTAGGTCTGAACTTGGGCTTATCGATTTAAGCCATAATTCTTTAAGTAGGGGTGGGGGAACTCTCCTCCCTACCATCGGCTTCCCAATTACCCTTCTGCGAGCGCGAAGCGCTATATTAATTGCCTTGACTGTCAAACGCACCGATACGAACCAAGTTTTACGACTCCTGCCGATTATCGTTGGCGTAATTGGGGGAACGCTGTTAATGGTGAATCGGCTATTCACGCCGGAATTAACGCCTTCCCAAGGCCGTTCTGATGTAGTAGGCGTGATGATTAGCGCCCTACTAATTTTAACCGGATTACTCTGGCAGCAGATTCAACCTGTGCCTCCAGAGCGGGTGCAATTAATTGGGGAAGAAGGCTTTGAATTGTCTGCTGAGTTACCCGATTTGGTCAAAGTTGAGTTAGCTTGGGCTTCCCAATTATTGCTCACGAATACGGCCGGGCGATCGCTGGTAATTTATTATCAAGGTCAAGTACTGCTGCGCCGAGGTATTTTAGGCCCAAAGTCTGAGGTTAAACCCGGCCCCATTGTGCAACGGGTTCTCGATAAAGGTAAACCGGTTTATTTAGTCAATCTCAATATTTATCCGGGCAAAATTGAATTTGATTATTTACCTGAGAACACACAAGGGGTTATTTGTCAACCTTTGGGAGAAAATGGCGTGATGATCTTAGGCGCGAATGCACCGCGCAGTTATACGAAGCAAGATGAAGTTTGGATTGCTGGAATTGCTGATAAAATTGGCAATTCCTTAATGGGTAATAGGGAATAGGGAATGGGTGCTAGGTTTCAGTATTAAAACTGTGTCCTAACCAACTCTTTCTCTGCTATACATTATAGTAAACATGGTGTACCTATTCTTCTAGCAAGGCCATAGACTAAAATGACTTCAGAGAATCTTACTCCTACTGAACTTAGGACAAGGGTTAGATTGTCCTTACAAAGAGCGCTTTTAGGAGAAATTGGAGCGAACCTTCGAGGTGTAACTTGTGCATACGATCAACAAGTCATTCAAATCCTTGCAATTTTTGATGGCGAATTTGATGATGATAACGATAAAGAATCTATTGAGTGTGTGGCGACAGAAGTGATTTCTGATTTTGAAAATCATACTATTGATGTTGAGTGTATAAGGGTAGATTATCCTCAACCCCTGAGTCCCTACACTAAGATGCATTGGGTTTATCTTAGAAAAGAATAACAATTTTCTTCAGTTTATATCTCTCTTCTATCAATCTATAGACAAATCCTGTAGTGGCGCGTCAAGCTTAAAATAGTGTAATAGATATCAACAGGTCAATCTGATGGGAAGAGGTCGTCGAGATAAGGTTTGGCTAACTTCACAGCAGAGAAATCAGCTAGAAAATATTAGTCGCCATGGTCATGCGCCAGCAAAAGCGTGAGAGTTGCACCAATTACGTTTTAGTGCGATCGCCTATGGAGTTAATAGAGAATTTTTGGTGGACTGGTGCAACAGGAAGATCTTTACCCTTTTCTTGATAATCTTCTTTAACCAATTCCCAAGCTAATTTTAACTCCTCTAAAGCTTCGGGGGGAGTATCACCAAAGGCTTAAATATTAGGATATATTTCAATTCTACTTAACTGTAGGGGCTTGCATATTTTTCGCCCCTACTATCCGTCTAAATCTCCTTCCATGACTAGGGCGATCGCCTCTTTCGTATTTTCCTGGAACTCCCGGATATTCACCCGATTCAAGAGCCAGGTAGCGGAAATCAAGCCCCCTGCTTGCACGACAAACACCAAGCCGTAGGACAAGACTGGCTCAGAAAACAAGACTTTGCCCAGATCTAGCACAGCTCCTCCTAACACCGTTGCGCCTCCTCGTGCCATTGCCTGAGCTAAACCCCAAGCGCCGATAAACGTTCCGGCAGTTTCCGCAGCAGTTAAATCGAGCATTAAACCCACTGCTCCAGCAGTCAATACTCCAGAGCTTAATCCAAATAGAAATAGGCTTAACATGAGGGCTTGAGGATTACCGGTAAACCCAGAACATAAGAGGAATCCCGAACAAAATGCTGTTGCTACACAGCCACTAAAACAGGTGCGTTGTTTGCCTAAGTGAGGGGTAATTAAAAAACCGGTTGAAGCAATACCGATCAAAGTTCCCATACCAAAAAAGGCATTGAGTCGAGCCGTTTCTGAAATTTTCATCTGGAACACTTCCCCTCCGTAGGGTTCCAAGACGGGATCTTGCATAAACAAGCTAATGCTCATGAACAGGAGAAAGGTGAAGAAAATCCCAGTTTGGCGACTGGCAGTGAGGATTTTTAAGGCATTGCCCAAGGTAATTTGATC
Source organism: Roseofilum sp. Guam (assembly GCF_017746735.1). NCBI lineage: Bacteria > Bacillati > Cyanobacteriota > Cyanophyceae > Desertifilales > Desertifilaceae > Roseofilum > Roseofilum sp. Guam. The sequence continues at coordinate 20,198 of NZ_JAGHZN010000027.1, forward strand.
TTCTCGGTTCGCGGCGCTGGTGCGATCGCCATAAAGCGAGTATTTTTTCTCGATCCCTAGGGTTCCGACAACGGTCAGCACGCACACTAAAGCTGGCACAATAATAAACAAACGATTAATCGATGCTTGCAGGGCTTCAGGAGGAGCATCTAAGCCTAACTGTTTTAATAAGCTACTACTAATAATCGCCCCAACCACAATACCCACCATCAACATTGACCAGACAATACTGACCAATTGCGATCGATTTCGGTCATCAGAGACATCAAATAATAGGGCAGCAAACGGCGTAGAACTGGCACTTAAGGCTAATCCATAGAAAACAAAGACGAGCGCCAACAAAGCCGCCCAAGTGTAGGTAGGGAGAGTCCATCCCAGGGTAGCGGCACTATTTCCCAGTTGCCAAACCACTTGCATGGCAATAAATGAAGTGGTGGTAAATAGCAGAGTTCCCATCCAAACATAGCCTGTGCGATGGTAACCGGCTATTGGTTTCGCATCCGAGAGTTGGCCAAACCAGATGCGTGCAGGAGAAACAAACTGATGGGCGGCGATCGCCCCTGATGCAATCAAAGCGGGCACTTTCAGCTCATCAATCATCACCCGATTAATCACACCCAACGTGAGCAGGGACATAATCCCTAAACCCATTTGAAAGAGTCCCAAACGGAACATGGTCAATAGATTAATTTGGGATTTCGACTCACCTGTTGCCATCATACGGGTTGACCTTTTAAACCTTAAGACTTTCAATCGGGTACAAACATGTTAGAAGCTATGCCAATGAGCGCCGAGGGACACTTAGGTTAGTTCTCCTATGCTTAGGATACAAAATTTCGGCACTGTGCGATGCCTTTTGTTCTCCAGAGGATTCCCGATGATGAACAATTAGACTGGGGGGGATGCGGGGGCAAGTTCTGCAACTCATCAGCAGATCAAGCCATCACCTTTATCAACCCGCACTCCGAATCGCTTAATTATAAGTGTTCATTGCCGTGCCCCGTAATTGGGTCATCCAATGATCGATGCCTTCCACATTCAGGCGATAACTGAGGGGATGGGCAATCAGATAAGCCGTACTATCAAATAACTTCTTAATTTCCACTAACCCGTTTTCCTTTAAGGTTTTGCCCGTAGAGACTAAATCGACGATTGCCTCTGACATATCAGTAATCGGACCGAGTTCTACTGAACCATACAACGGGATAATCTCCACCGGTAAGTCTAAACCATGGAAGTATTCCCTGGCACAATTGACTGATTTAGACGCAACTCGGCAATGGGCCGGTAAATCGAGTACATCTTGATAAGGACTCGACTGTTTCACTGCCACAGACATGCGGCAATAGCCAAAACCGAGATCGGCAAGTTGGGCAACGGCTGATTTCTTTTCGCGCAGTACATCATAGCCCACAATACCCAATTGGGCTTGTCCATATTCGACATAAACGGGCACATCTTGGGCACGAACCAATAGCCCTTTCATTGTTCCCGTCGGATCGACAATTTGCAGTTGACGGTTACTGGAGTCCAGAAAGGCACTAAAATCGAGGCCGACTTGCTGGAGCAGTTGAATCGTTTCTTTGAGTAATGCCCCTTTGGGGATGGCAACGGTAAGCATGGTTGGGTTTGGGGGAATGGGGGAGTGGGAGGATAAGACCCTATTGCCTCATTCTCCATATCTCCGTGTCTGAGCAGTTTACCATCTATCCTACACACGCTAGAAGCCTAGGGATTAAACCCTATAAGAACGAGCGATCGCCTCCCCCGCCATTCCAGCGCGAAGCGCCATATGCGAAAATGGGGAAGGTGTTTAGATTCCCCGATCCATTATCGATTCTCCTGTCTCTACCATCCAATCCTTACCGCCAGATGTGGTGCATCGGATCGCTGCGGGTGAGGTGATTGACTCGATCGCCGCCGTGGTTCGAGAATTAGTGGAAAATGCCCTCGATGCGGGTGCGACGCGGCTGGAAATCGAGATTTGGCCGCAACAATGGCGCGTCAGAGTAGCCGATAATGGTGAGGGAATGAATCGAGAAGATTTAATTCAAGCGGCGCGATCGCATACTACCAGTAAAATTCATACGATTACTGACCTTGATCGCATTACCAGTTTAGGCTTTCGCGGGGAAGCCCTCCATAGTTTAGCCCAACTTTCGCAACTGGAAATCTGGAGTCGGGGCAGTGCAGGGGAAGGATGGCGAGTAAAGTATAATGCTTTGGGGGAACCGGATATCATTGATGCCGTGGCGATCGCCCCCGGTACAATTGTAGAGATTTCCCATCTGTTTGCAACTTGGGCGCTGCGTCGTCAAGGGTTTCCCTCCCCTCCCCAACAACTGCGAGCCATTCAAACCCTAATTCAAGATATCGCTCTGTGTCATCCCCATATTGCCTGGAAAGTCAGCCAAGACTCGCGCCCCTGGTTTACCATTAGTCCAGGAAAGAATGCCCAATCCATTCTGCCCCAACTGCTGCGGGATGTACAGGTGAACGATCTCTGCTTTCGGGAAATTGCCCTAGAGCAGGAGGGACTGAATCCAGAATTGGATAACTTAGAATTAGTCTTAGGCTTACCCGATCGCTGTCATCGCGGTAAACCCGATTGGGTTAAAATTGCTGTTAATGGGCGTTTGGTGCAATGTCCGGAACTGGAAAATACGGCGATCGCCGCCATGAGTCGCACCGTACCCAACAAACGCTACCCCGTGTGCTTTCTCCATTTGCACCTATCCTGCGATCGCATTGACTGGAACCGTCATCCTGCTAAATCTCAAATCTATCTGCACCCCCTCAAACCGCTCCAAGAAGCCGTGCAACAAGCAATCTCTGATGCTCTGAAACTCAGTGATATTACCTTGCCTCAAGCCGTCCACCAAGAGCGTGTCGGTCAACTGCTCAGAGCCTCCGAAAAGTCCGGTTCCTATCAAGTTTCCCCCAAATCCAATGCCCCCACTCCCTTAGAACTCAAAGCAGTCGCTCAGGTGCGCCAAACCTATATCGTCGCCGAGCATCCAGGAGGAGTGTGGCTAGTGGAGCAACACATTGCCCATGAGCGGATTTTATACGAGGAATTGTGCGATCGCTGGCAACTTGTTCCCCTCGATCCTCCCATCATCCTCAACCACCTCAGCCCCAAAGAAGTCGAACAACTCATCCGTATCGGTTTAGACGTAGACCCCTTTGGCGAAGGTCTGCACGCCATTCGGAACACTCCCCAAATGCTCCAACAACGGGAGGATTGCGCCGAAGCCCTGCGGGAACTGGCCGCCGGAGGAGACCTAGAAACCGCTCAAGTTGCTACAGCTTGCCGCAGTGCTATCCGCAACGGTACCCCCCTGAGCATACCGGAAATGCAAGATATCCTAGATCGGTGGCAAAGAACCCGCAACCCCCACACCTGCCCCCATGGTCGCCCTATATACCTGTCTCTAGAGGAAACCTCCCTAGCCCGATTTTTCCGCCGCCATTGGGTGATTGGTAAAAGTCATGGGATTCAGGAACGTTAAGAATTACACTAAAATTGAGGCGATCGTACTGGAATTCCTCTATTTTTAGGCAAAATGGCCTACCATAGTCCATAACGCAACAGTTTTAACCGAAAATCCCTACAAAAAAAGGAGAACCGATCATGGTAGCGATTATTGCACCCGATGACCGAGATGCCATCTTATTGGGAACAGCAGACAATGATGAAATCCTAGGAAAAGAAGGAAATGACTACTTGTTTGGTTTAGAAGGAAATGATTGTTTAACTGGTGCAGGGGGACGAGATTTACTCAGTGGTAATACCGGTAATGATTCGATTATCGGTGGTGAGGGTAACGATCTCTGTTATGGCGGACAAAATGATGATCTTATCAGTGGCAATGATGGGAATGATTTTCTCTATGGAGATTTGGGCAATGATATCCTAAATGGCGATCGCGGCAATGATTACTTTTTTGGCGGTGAAGGGAACGATACTATTCAAGGGGGTGATGGGAATGATTTGATTTTAGGGGGTCAAGGAGATGATTCGCTAACCGGAGGTGCAGGTAATGATTTTATCTGGGGTGGACAAAGTATAGTCAACGATATGATTGATGGAGGAGAAGGGAATGATACCCTCAGTGGCGATCGCGGTGGCGGAATTTTGAGTGGAGGACCAGGCGCTGATGTTTATATTTTACGGGGTTCTCTAGCAACCGATCCGAGAAATAGACCCCTGATTTCTGGTTATCAAGAAATTGATGTGATTGGTTTAGCAGGAATTAGTGTTAATGATGTTGCAGTCATCCGAACCGGTCGTTTTGAAGCCAGAATCGATCAAATTAGCACAGGTGCAGTGATTGCTTCAATCTATGGTATCGATTCGAGTTTAATCTTCAACAACCAAGTGAGATTTCTAGAAGTGGATGTGGGATTGACTTGATAGTTCTAGAAAAGTAGAGTTCACAATAAAATTCTTTGATCAAAGAAAATTTACTGGACTGATTTTCTACGATCTACCGATTTGAACTGCTCAAATCGGAAATGTATATCGGCTGATTAGAAGTTTTTTAATAAAATCCGTAATCCGAAAAAGTGAAGTTGTAGGAGGGGTATCGACATAACTTAAAGTGATGTCCCGTTAAACGCGACTAGCTAGGTGTATGTATGCTCTTATTCTCCCCTCCAAATCACCAACGCCAATCGACTAAAATAATACCAAAATTAAACCTCTGTGTTGGTCTGGAAGAAACAAACAATATGGTGTGGCAAACGGGACATCAACTCCAAGATGGTCAATATACAATCGCGAGGAAACTCGGTGAAGGCGGATTTGGGATCACCTATCTCGCCCAAACCCAAACCGGCGACAATGTGGTGATTAAAACGCTCAACGAGAAGATCCGCAATCACAAAAACTTCGAGAAATGTCAGCAAGACTTTCTCAATGAAGCTCTATGGATTGCCAAATCGTCCCATCCGCATATTGTTCGCGTTGAAGAGTTGATCCAGGAAGATCACTTATGGTGTATCGTACTAGAGTACATTGAAGGAACCAATTTGGGTACTCTAGTAGATACCGAAGGAGCCTTACCTGAAGCCGAAGCCCTCCACTATATCCAACAAATTGGGGATGCTCTGAATACCGTCCATCATCAAGGGTTTTTGCATCGGGATATCAAACCGCTAAATATTTTACGGCGCAAGGGTGAAGCTTCAACCACACTGATCGACTTTGGCATGGCTCGTAAATTTATGCCTAATTTAGTTCAAGGTCATACCACCTATGTGAGTCGAGGTTTTGCGCCCATAGAACAGTATGACTGGCAATCCTTTCGGGGCCCTTACACCGATGTCTACGCGTTAGCAGCGACCCTCTATGCACTGTTAACCGAAGAAGTGCCAGAGTCGGCAACTAACCGCGATCGCCGCTTGGCTCGCAAGCAAAGCGATCCCCTCATTCCTCCCCAGGAAATTAATCCAGTAATTAGCGATCGCATCAATACCGCTATCTTAGCCGGCATGGCCCTCGAACCCGAAGACCGGCCCCAGTCTATCGAACAATGGTTTGATCTATTGGGAATTGTCCTCATTTCCCCGGCTTGGCAAGCCCCCCCTCCCATCAATGATACCGAGCGTAAGTGGAGTTCTGCGGTAGGAATGGACTACAGTCCTTTAGAACAACTCCTCGCTGCTGGAGACTGGCAGGAGGCCGATCGCCAAACCGACCAGATTTTGCTCGAAATCAGCGATCGCACCTCCCAAGGTAGCCTCACGGAAGAGGAAGTAAAATACCTCCCCGGTCGAGATTTGCGAACCCTTGACCGCTTATGGGTGCATTATAGTAACGGTCACTTTGGGTTGAGTGTCCAAAACCGCATTTGGCGGTCTTTAGACAAAAACTATGAAGAATTCGGCGATCGCGTCGGTTGGCGATCGCCCGACCACTCATGGTTAGCCTACGTCAAGCTTACCTTCGATCTTGGCGCTCCCCAGGGCCATCTTCCCACTTGGGGAAGACGGGGGCGCTTATGGCCCTACCTAGGATCACGACTCAAGCGCTGTGGACTATAGCGCTATGCACTGGTAATGGGTAATCGGCGATCGGTAAACTGATTTACACCAATCTACCCAATTTCCCAGTGCTATATACACAGAATCAGGAGAATTAACTATGGCATTCATTACTGCTGAATCCACTCTATCCGTTGAAGCTCTGACCTTCGTCAAAGTCAACTATGAAGCTGAACTCCAAGCTCACTTTAATCTAGCTGTCTCAGAACTTAGCGATCGTCAAATCGCCGAATTTGCCCTCGAAATTTCCACCACCATTCCTACTCTTGGTGAAGCAATTATTTCCATTGATGCTCAAGCAACAGGTAGCATCACCGGTACTCTAAACAATGGACAGATCCTGATTGGGGCAGGTGGAGAAGATACGCTAGTGGGAGGCAATGGTGACGATGTTCTCATTGGTGGATCTGGAAAATCCTCACGACGCACAGGTACTGCTCGTACACGCACAGGAACCGCTCGTACACGCACAGGGACTGCTCGGACACGCACGGGTACCGCTCGGACAGGTTCAGGTGCGACAGGTTCAGGCGGGGGTTCAGGTGGGGGTTCAGGTAGACTCTCAAGAATCTCTGGATTATCCGGTACTGACGGAGACGACGAAATAGATGGCGGAGATGGCAATGATACTTGCCTCGGTGGAGACGGTAATGACTCCTGCGCTGGTGGTGCAGGCAATGATTCCTGTGTCGGTGGAGACGGTAACGATACCCTAGACGGGGGTGATGATAACGATACCCTCATCGGTGGCGATGGTGATGACTCCTGTGTCGGTGGCGATGGTAATGACTCCTGTGTCGGTGGCGATGGTAATGACTCCTGTGTCGGTGGAGACGGTAACGATACCCTAGACGGGGGTGATGATAACGATACCCTCATCGGTGGCGATGGCGATGACTCCTGCTTTGGTGGCGATGGTAATGACTCCTGTGTCGGTGGCGATGGTAATGACTCCTGTGTCGGTGGCGATGGTAACGATACCCTAGACGGGGGTGATGATAACGATACCCTAGACGGTGGCGATGGTAATGACTCCTGTGTCGGTGGAGAAGGCGATGACTCCTGTGTTGGTGGCGACGGTAAAGATACTCTCGTCGGTGGAGAGGGTAATGATACTCTCGTTGGTGGAAATGGCAATGATAGCCTCGTCGGTGGAGAGGGTGCAGACAGTCTAGTGGGCGGCAATGGTAAAGACACCCTCATTGGTGGGGATGCCCTAGTTGGAGGAGAAGGAGATGACCTCCTAATTTGCGGCGATCGCACATCTCAAATTATTGGTGGTGCTGGATTTGATATAGTCAGCTTCATCAATGTACAGCTAGATATTTCTGTTAATGTGGGATTATCCATCAGCGTCTCTGCATCAGGAACCACTACTGTCACCGGAACCCTAGCAGGAGGTGTCCAACTCAACAATGCTATTGAAGGGGTTGAAGGATTTACCGGTTCCACGGGTAGCGACACAATTACGGGTAGCGAAAATGGCGATGCGCTCGATGGTGGAGAAGGTGACGACAACATTGATGGTGGAGAAGGCGATGATACCCTGACTTGTGGAGAAGGCAATGATACCTTAACGGGTGGCGTGGGTATAGACTTCGTATCCTATGTGGAAGCCTCTGTCGGCGTAGAAATCAACCTCGAAACCGGTATCACAGTGGTGGGTCAATTTGAGAACATTATTTCTGGATTTGAAGGCGCAATTGGTTCTCAGTTTGATGATGTGATTACCGGTGGTGCAGTTGCGGGATTAAGCCTGGAAGCTGGCGGTGGTAGCGATACTTATAAATTAACTGCTGCCAATGCTGTGGGAACCACAATTAAAGATAGTGGCGGTATGAGTGATGTCATCGAGGTTGAAGGGGTTACCCTATCTTTACCTCCACAAGGTGAAGATGCACCACCAGCAACCGGAACTCAGGTTTTACGCAATGGTACGGATTTAGTCGTCGATCTCGATAATAATGGCCAGTTTGACGCAGCAAGTGATTTGGTAATCGCTGATTTCTTCTCCTTTGAAAGCAACTCTGGAGGAGCAGGTGTGGTTGAACAAGTTGGGAATTTAACGAGTGCAGAAATTCTCGCCGCCTTCCCCAACCCGGAACCCCCAACTACGGTTACTGACCCCGTTGTGCCTCCGAGTTCTACAACAACGACTACCACCAATGTCTCCGTTCAAGTCACCACTGAGTTTAACGTGAGCATCAATAATGATGTGGTTGTTGGTACGGCTGGAGCTGATGTGGTTCTTGGTTTACAAGGTAACGATCAAATTAATGCTGGTGCAGGGGATGATTCTGCCAATGGTAACCAAGGTGATGATACGGTTAACGGTGGTGCCGGTAATGATACTTGTTACGGCGGACAAGGGGATGATGCCGTTAGTGGTGGCGATGGTAACGATATGGGTTCAGGCGATCGCGGTAATGATATCGTCAATGGAGATGCTGGCGAAGACCAACTCAATGGCGGCCAAGACAATGACTCTATTGATGGTGGTGCAGATAATGACAACATCTTTGGTGGTCAAGGAAATGACCTGATCAACGGTGGTGATGGCAATGATGTCATTAGTGGTGATGCTGGTAAAGATACCCTTATCGGTGGTGCAGGTAATGATGTCTTCGTTCTGCGCACCGGAACCGCAGCCACAACCGTAGCCGAAGCCGACCTGATTTTAGACTACCGCGAAGGCGATACTATTGGCTTGACCGGTGGCATTACTCCCAATGACTTGACCTTCACCGTAGTCAACGGTAATACCATTATCGAGGTAACCAATAATGGTGTAACCTCCGTTCTCGGTATCGTCAATGGTGTAGCGCCTGAGCAACTCAGCTTTAGCACTGCTGACATTCAGGTGAATGTTACGGGTAATGTTTCTGTCATGAGTAGCGTCTTTGTCGGCGGCAATATTGGCTCTCAAGCCTTTGCTGTTGGTGCAACTGCTTTTGCCAGCGTTGACTTTAGTCAGTCCTTTGCGCTGGTGTAGTTTCTCCATTCTGAGCATTTAGATTAGGTTAAATCCTAATCGAATAGGGGTAATTCATGAATTACCCCTACTTTTTTGTTGGGCGATACAATACAAACACGCGAAATGAACCACAGCAGCCCATAACAATTGGAATTTCTTGACGTTTAGGGTAGATTCTCACCCACATTACCATGATGGAATTTATCAGCCCCAAAACTGATTTCCCCCTTAAGCACATCTTTGGCTCTCAAAAAAGTAAAGATATCTTGATTCTCAGTACAGGACAAAAGGCTTGAAAAGAAAAGGAGGAAACTTGACGATGAAAGCATCATTACCTCAAAGATGCGTGGTATTTGGTTAACAGGGCATGGGGGACTTGATCGGCTGGAAATGCGAAATGATATTCCCGTCCCCCAACCCGGTTCAAATGATGTCCTCATTCAAGTGAAATCTGCTGGGGTGAATAATACGGATATCAACACCCGCGTTGGTTGGTATTCTAAAGAGGATACTGCTGCTGAAGAGACGGGTTGGACCGGTCAGCCCCTTGTCTTTCCTCGGATTCAAGGCGCTGATGTGTGTGGCTATATTGTCGATGTTGGTGCCAATGTTAGCCCAAGCCGAATTGGCGATCGCGTTTTGGTCGAACCTTGTTTAGTTGAGGCTAATGGGAAATCCTTGTCTTCTCCGTGGTATTTGGGGTCGGAGTGTGACGGAGGATTTGCCCAATATACAATGGTGGCATCGCGTCATGCCTATCGGGTCAATAGTCCCTTGAGCGACAGTGAGTTGGCATCTTTTCCCTGTTCCTATTCCACGGCAGAAAACTTGCTCACCCGCTCCCAGGTGAGTGCAATGGATCGTGTCCTGGTGACTGGCGCTTCGGGTGGAGTGGGTTCGGCAGTGGTTCAGTTAGCCAAAGCACGAGGTGCTGAAGTCATTGCTATCACATCTGGCTCCAAAATGTCTGGAATACTGGATTTGGGGGCATCTACTGCCATCTCTAGAAATGACGATCTGTTGACTGTTTTGGGACACAACAGTGTGAATGTCGTGGTAGATTTGGTTGCTGGATCGCAATGGCCTGTCTTGCTTGATGTTCTCCAGCCAGGAGGTCGTTATGCGACGGCAGGGGCGATCGCCTGCCCCCATGTTTCCCTCGATGTCAGAACCCTGTACTTAAAAGATCTGACGTTCTTTGGTTGCACCCAATTGGAGCCATCTGTTTTTTCTCACCTGATTCAGTCTATTGAAACGGGACAGATTCGCCCTCTTGTGGCATCGACCTTTCCCTTAGAGCAAATTGCTCGGGCCCAAGAAATGTTTCTGGCAAAAAAATTCATGGGGAAAATTGTACTCACCTTGGACTGAGGACAATTTTCTAGAGCGATCGCACAGACGGGAGTTGTTTATCCCATGGTTATGACAATCTCAGCTATTCAAGTGGAGCGAAGTCTTTGCCAGGCATGTGAGTAGTACAGCGCTTCACGCGCCAGAAGGGTAATAGTAATGGGCAGAAGGGAAAATCATTTTTCACGCTATGCGTGCCCATTTTTCAGGCTTTTCACGGGAAGGCACGCTCAAGGAAAATTCCGATCCTTGTACCCTATAGCCAAGGAAACTGCTGTATCCTCTTACAGTTTATCTGTCAGGGCTTTTGCTACGGTAACCAAGGTACTGTTGCTGCGTACCATCATCGCATGGGGGAATACAGACAGCTTAACATTTTTGCCCACAGGCATTTGTGAACTTTGTGCCGGCACAATGACAAAATCGTAGGGAGTCCAAAGAGAACTAAACTTGACTTGCTCTAACTTGTGCATATCTGCATTTAAATCGGCTAAAAATCCACTCCCCGGACGCATTTGTACACAACCAATAAACGGCAATAAATAAGCCAGATAAGTCCCATGATGGGGAGAAGAAATGGTGATAAATCGTTGAATTTTATCCAGTCCTCCCAAGCGCTGGACATAATAGCGACTGACTAAGCCCCCCATGCTTAAGCCGATTAAATCAATGGGTTGATCGGGGGCAAAGGTTTGATCGACATAGGTTTTAATTTGTAGGGCTAGTTGATCTAATCCCACAATTGAGGTGTTGGGAACGACATCAAATCGATGGACTTCCCATCCGCGCTCTTTTAGGTATTTTGCCATGCGGTTAAATACATAGGCTTTACGAAAAATACCATGAATGAGCACTACGGGATTACGGGAGTTTGACATATCAATTCAATTCTTAAACACTTACAGCATTTTGTGCTGGGGAATAGGGAATAGGGTTGTGGTGCATGGCGAGAGAGGATTCAAGCTTGTGTTTCATAACGCAAGCAAAGTGCTGTATTGTTTTTTTGTCACTCAGGTCACTCGGAATCTGCTGGGCACTTTAGGTTGACAATTCGGGGCAATTGACTGATAATCAATTTTCCTTAACTTCCTAACCTTACTATAACTCCTGCTTATCTTGCTTCACTTCTCCTCTTTACTTTTTCTTTAGGAATTACCTGTAAGAATTAAAAAATAATCATTCTTGAACGTTGCGTCTGCGCTCCCTTCAACTCTCCGTGTCCTCCCATTCCCCCATCTGCCCATTCCCTCACTCTCCAAAGTTTGATACAATAGTTAGTTATGACCTTACGATGGGGTCACAGTTTTTGGCGATCGCACATGAGAGACAAAGAACCCCTAACGTAATGGGGTATCGTATTTCAGTCCCATAACCGAGGGTTCAGGCTAAAGCATAGAACTTGGCTGCCGGTTGTGCAGTAAACGAGGGTCACGCTCTTTCCCCCCTGCGATCGGCTGGCGGCGAGCAACCCAGAACACCAGCGAGACAAATTGAATGCGTAAGCTGCTTACCTATTACTGACATGCATAATTTGAGGAAATTGGATGCCAAAGCAAATTATTATCGCCGAGCAGCATAGATTAGCTGCTGTTTTTGAAGAAGATCAAATCCAAGAACTTGTAGTCGCCACAGGAAGTCATCAAGTTGGAGACATTTATCTCGGTAGCGTAGAGAACGTCTTACCCGGTATTGATGCGGCTTTTGTGAATATTGGCGATGCCCAAAGAAATGGATTTATTCATGTGACGGATCTCGGCCCTCTGAGGCTCAAACGAGGCTCAGGAACGATTACGGAGCTACTGGTTCCCCAACAAAAGGTACTGGTGCAGGTGATGAAGGAACCCACGGGTTCTAAGGGGCCGCGCTTAACCGGTAACATTACCATGCCCGGTCGTTATTTGGTGCTGATGCCCTATGGACGAGGGGTGAACCTATCCCGGCGAATAATGGGGTCTCAGGAGCGATCGCGCCTACGTGCCTTAGCAATTCTGATTAAACCGACGGGGATGGGCTTGTTGGTGCGCACCGAAGCCCAAGGTATGGCTGAAGAAGCCATTATGGAAGACTTGGAAGAATTACTCGGCCGCTGGGAATCAATTTTAGCTGAAGCGAGTTCCGCCGTTCCCCCAGCCTTATTGGGTCGAGATGATGATTTTATTGTCCGCGTCCTTCGGGATATGTACACCAATGATGTCAATCGCATTGTGGTAGACTCCCATACCGGTCTTAAGCGGGTGAAACAACAAATTATTAACTGGAATGCTGGTAAAATCCCGCCGGGTATCTTGATTGACCATCACCGGGAAAAGAACTCGATTTTGGAATATTTCCGGGTGAATGCAGCCATTCGGGAAGCGCTCAAACCCAGGGTAGACTTGCCTTCCGGAGGCTACGTAATTATTGAGCCAACGGAAGCCTTAACGGTGATTGATGTGAACTCTGGCTCGTTTACCAGTTCAGCCACTGCTCGTGAAACCGTACTGTGGACAAACTGCGAAGCAGCCACCGAAATCGCCCGTCAACTGCGTCTCCGTAATATTGCTGGTGTGATTATTGTCGATTTTATTGACATGGACTCCCGCAAAGATCAGTTAAAGGTGCTGCAACATTTTGAAGAAGCCCTCTTAGCAGATAAGGCTCGCCCCCAAGTAGCCCAACTTTCAGAGTTGGGTTTAGTTGAATTAACCCGTAAACGCCAAGGGCAAAATATTTATGAGCTATTTGGCCATACCTGCAAAGTGTGTAATGGTTTAGGCCATTTGGCTACTCTGCCAGGAGAACTCGAAGAGCCTCCCTCTGCTTTACCCGATCGCTCCTATACTGTAGGACGGGAAACGCCAACTCCAGAGCGCTTTACTGAAACTCCAGCTCCCACGCTTAAGCCAGACTTTTCTAATGATTTTGGCTCTAGCTCTGAGTCTGGCTCCAGTTATGGAGAACCGTCATCCCTGCGAAGTTCTGCGGGTATGGATGAGATGGGAGAAGGCTTTGCAGCCGATGAGGAGGCGATCGCCAGACGGACTCGCCGCCGCCGACCGGAGACCAAAGATTCAGGCGGATATGGGTATCAGGAACCGTCCTATCGCAGTGGCGCTGATTTTTCAGTCACCACTCTCCATGAAGGATCGCGGCCTTCTGATGTTCGCTTCTCCTCTCGCAAAGATTATTGGGATAAACCCACTAATCCCCGTAAACGTATCGGGGGACGATCGATCGAGGCTCCTCCAGAGGTGGTCAAGGTTCCCATGACCGGTGAAGAGCAAAATATCTATGCTTTAATGGGCATTTCCCCTCTGGTGTTGTTGCCGGATGGAGAAAACAAAAACCCAAAAGCAACCATTGTCCAGGTTAGTTCAGTAGATGCCCATGATTCTGAGGGTTCAACTGTAACCCTGGTAGCGACTCCAGAGATTCGGGAAGAGATCTCCCCAGATTCAGAGGAAACGGCTAAAGAAGAAGGCAATTGGGGATGGATGTCTCCGACTCTGGAACAGAAAGACCTGAGTAGCCCAACTTCACAGGAAGAAGCGCTCGATGAGGGAAGTGTTGCGGAAGAGGAGACGGATGAGGAAATCCCAGAACCTCGTCGCCGTCGTCGCCGTCGCTCTTCTGCGGATTCAGAATAATTCATCATTATTTTGGATCGAGTCATTCGAGTGGCAGGTATTGATGAGGTGGGCCGAGGTTCGCTCTTCGGCCCAGTGGTGGCTGCTGCTGTGATGATCTCACCTGAAGTAGAGCGTCAATTGCAAGATTTGGGAGTCAGAGATAGTAAGACGTTGAGCCACCGAAAGCGACAGACCTTATTGGGAGTTATTAAAGACTTGGCTCTTGATTGTCAATTGGGTGTTGCATCGGTGGCAGAAATCGATCGATTTAATATTTTACAGGCATCGTTGTTGGCGATGAAGCGGGCGGTGCTGAAACTCGCGGAGGTTCCCGGAGTGTGTTTGGTGGATGGCTGCCATGAGATTCCCCAGTTAGACAGGGTTCAGAGGACAGTGGTGAAGGGCGATCGGACGGAGGTGGCGATCGCCGCTGCCAGCATCGTTGCTAAGGTCTGGCGTGATGAATTGATCACTCGCTTAGATCCGTTGTTTCCTCACTACGATCTGAGGGCGAATAAGGGCTATGGCACCAAGAAACACCGCCTGGCGATCGCCCAGTTTGGCCCCTCTTGTTTGCATCGGCGATCGTTTAAACTCAAGTCATTCCAGGCTCAATAAATAGGTGTTATAGCAAGGGAAAGGAGCGCTAAGACTGCACCTATTGCCTACCATAACCAACTCCTTCTCTGCTATATCTTCAAGAATTGACTTTCGAGAGAGAGGGATGAAATTCGTCCCTCATTCTAGAGATGCGATCGTAGCACTCTGGAGGGGTCAAGGGTAGATGTTTTAGGTAAAAGAATGTCACTTGATTCCCCGATTCTAATAAAAAAATTGCTTCTGTCTCTGGACAGTAAGTATCGACTGCTTCCAAAATGTGGGCGTTCATAAAATGATGGCGTACAATTCGGGTATCGGGAATACTCAGCCAAGCATTGAGAAAAGGCGCGAGACGAAAACGAGGAACAAAGGCAGCCGAGAATGTTTCACCAGTTATCCCCAGATGGGGATTGTGGGTAGAACAAACGACAACCCCACGAGATCCACTCAAATAGCCAGCCCAAGCATTATAGGCGATCACCATGAAGTTTGTCGCAATAAACTCCTGTTCCCAGTTCAAGTGATCATTTTCCATAAGAAGTTGGGTTTGTATAGACGTTCTCTATTCTCTCGGTGGTATATAGCAAGGCACTCGTTAAGTTAGGACAGCTAAATTGTGGTTTTAGGGAACAGGGAACGGAGAACCAAAAATGTCTTTATCCCTCTTCTGTCACTCTTGGAAATTCTGACGTTTCATGTCCCCGAAGCAGAAATTTCCGTCATTACAGCCCGCGATCGCGAAGCGATGCGGAGCATTATCGCTAACGAAAGAATAAGGATTTCACCCCCCTTTTTTGGACAGTGACAGAAGAGGGTTATATCAAATCCCAAAAATTACGCTACACATCAATCCCCGTGTCTGGAGAGTCTCCCCCTAGCCCTACTTAAAAAAAGGGAGGTAAAAAAGAGGGCAAACGCATTACAACATAGCAGAAGAAACTGCTATCTTCTCGCCTAACCTATGCTTTATTGCGCTATGTTTGTTGTGTTACTTATGGATTTATGGGCAAGGTAAGCGAACCCTTGCACTGAATCGGGTGCAGAGCGCGATCGCACCAGTAGTGCGGAGTATTATAGCTCTTTGTTGATGGTAAAAATATTGAATTAACTATCATCCGTACCTCGCAGATGTTATAGAGCATGGACTAGCGATCGGCGGGCATTCTGACTCGGAGGTGATATATTCTTCCTTCACAGTTGCGGGACAGCGGCAGATTCTCACTGCACTTTCCCCGTTTCCTCTAGCGGCTGATCCCCACTAGAACCGACTTTCAGACTCAACTATATCACAAAATCTCCACTCTCACCATAGTTGGGGAGATAGACAGACTTACAGAGAGTTTTACACAAGCTTCGCTAACGCACTCCGTATTCATGTCCGCGAAGTGGATCAAGCAAGACTCGCGAGATGGCGAGTATTCCTTCATTCCACTGCATTCCATTCCCAATGATCTCTCCGCGTATTTGATTTCCAATCTTGCGATATCATCGAATCAGGTCACCTATTGAAGTATATCGATGTCAGTCTCAGAACACGATCGCATCATCTGCCAGTTCCTAGAAGTCCTCACCCAGGAACGTGAAAAAGAGGCAACTCGCATCAGTCTTCTCGTCTCCTCAATGCCTTGAAGAACATCCAAGAAACCACCGATCGGATTTTGCATAGAGATCCCAACATTGACCTAACCAAACCCTATGTACGCTCAGGGATTAAAACTGCCTAACAGAATTAGGTAAAGTGCAAAAAAGAGAAGTCTAAAAACCGTGATTAATGGATTCCCAAAACTCTATAAAGTAACATTGCGTCTGTTCACATATCACTGGCAAACGGGAAGTTTAACCAACACCGATCGCATTGATATGAGCCGTTCAGAAATCCAAGCCTATTATGAGGTACTTTTAAGGGATTATCACGCCAGTGACTCCCAAGGTTCGCCGCTTCAGGTTCAGTGGCGCTCAGAACAACCCCAAGCACAAGCCTTTGACCTGTTAGAGATTCAGGCAGATCATAACCGCCAAATTCAACATTTTATTCTGGCGTGGCTGCCTCCTATTAAGGGTTTTTTCTATCCCCAATTGTTTGATGATAGTTATATTGGCTCGTTTACGTTCTACTTGCCTGACTTGAGCGGTAAAGATGGATTAACGCTTGCAGAATTACAGACTCTAAAACCTTCAATTCATTATTTTAGTGGTACAACGGTTAGCGCTAAGGATAATCTGGAGGAGCAAAAACTGTGCCAAGTCTTAAGAGCATCCTTTTTGGGTAAAACCCTAATCTTCAGTGCCCAACTGAGGGAAGAGCCGGAAGACTTAACAGAATTTGCCCAAATCTGTTTACTAAGTTTTTTAGGTTTACCGTCTGTGGAAACTGCACCGCCGTTAAGAAATCGTTGGCGATGTTTTAAGGGGTATGTATATGAATTTTGTGGTCCAGAACTCGATGGATATTATGGTAAAATTTGGTTGTTTCTGACCTTTGGTCAAGAGAGTATTACGAGCTTAGACCGGGCACAACTGGAATTAGCAGAATTGTTTTTCTACGATCATAAGAATTACAGAAACTATGAAGATAGTCAGCAAGCCTATCAGAAAGGATTAGAAAATATCAACAAGATTGAACAAATCTCTCAAGAATTGACGATCAATATTTGTGACAATAAATCTCCTGATTCATCCCCATTACAGCTCGACCAGCTTAGGGCAAAGTTGAAGATACTGCTGGATATTTCCCTCTCCTATTCGCAAAATTTGCGCCGTTTATCCGATTTCCACAATATGATTGATTTGCATCGGGAGAATTATGAACAGAAAATCATCTATATTGAGAACATTACCGACAGTAATTTAACTTCGACGCTGAAGTTAGCCGATCGCCAATTTCGTAAGTTCCAAAAGCAAATCACCGCTAACCTCACCTATCTCGGAGAAGGCGCACGACTATTGGATACGGCGATCGCCACGATTCGTGGTTTAATCGAGATCGAGCAAGCAGAGGGCGATCGCAAGCTACAACAGCAACATCAAGACCTACAAGACCATATTCAGGCGATCGGTATTGGGATCGGTGCCGGGGCGATCGCAGCCTCTAGTTCCACATTGATTTTTAAACAACAAGCGATGACGGTTCCGTTTTTCAGCAAACATCCCGGAACATATCCCCATCCCTTTGTTATTGCCGTCGTACTCAGTTTTGGCTTCGCGATCGGTTTTTGGGCAATGGCTAAATGGGTCTTACCCCGAATTTTGCCTAAAAAGAGATAACGGTGCAAGTTGTGCAATTTTCAGGGTTTATCCTCCTCAGCTCTTGATCGAAGTTCAGAAAAGCGTTAACCCAAAAACATCTTAAGAAATAAGATAAATGATATTGAGCCTTACTTCAAGAGTGCTACTCTTCAGTTAGTGTCTCTTTCTTTAGAGAAGTTTATGGTCAAAAATATAGGATTGAAGCTTTTCTTTCAATTCCTCTAGTTAATATTATGGTTAATTGTAATTTATGTTACTATTTAAATTCAAAATTTCCCAAGTAATAGATCGGCAGTTTCAATGATATAATCCAGGCCAGTTGAGCGGAGAAACCCTGTGTTGACCATGTTTTTTATACGAAAGCGTGTTAATCGGATGTCTATTTGGGCGATCGCTTTATCTATCCTCACTGCGGCCTGCTCTGCACCGAATCCGACAGGCTCTGCCGATCTCAACTCTGATTCATCTGTCGCAGAAGTCAAGGAACTCTACATTGCAGTTATTCCCGATCGCAGTGCAGAAATACAACAGGAAAAAAAGCAAAAATTTGCCGCCTATTTAGAATCCACCCTAGGCATTCCGACGGACTTTGAAATCACTCCAAATTATGAGACTTCCATTCAACTTATCGTTGAAGAAAAGGTGGAAATGGCTTATTTAGGCCCTTTTTCTTATATCAAAGCCAAAGATCAAAATCCTAATATTGAACCCCTCGTTGCCCACATTGAAAAGTCTACTGGCCGCCCTTGGTATACTGGGGTGATTGTGGCCGATACCAGTCAAGGAATTAAAAGTTTAGAGGATTTGCGAGGTAAACGTTTTGGTTTTGTCAGTCAATCTTCAACCTCGGGTTATTTAGTCCCGAGTGCCCAATTTCAAGAGATTGGGATTAATCCAGAGGATGATTTTGCACAGATCGACTATGCGGGAAGTCATGATAAAAATACTATGGCGTTGGCGCAAGGAAAAGTAGATGCGATCGCTATTGAAGAAAAAGTATACCAGAAAGCAATAGAATCAGGGGAATTATCCAGCGATCGCTATACCATCCTCTGGCAATCCGATCCTTTACCCAATGCTCCTCTGGTGATTCGCTCTACCCTTCCAGATAAGTTCAAGCTAAAGGTTCGTAAAGCATTGATTGAAGCACCTCCAGGCTTAGGATTGGTTGGAGGAGATCAAGCTTCTGGCTATACTTCAGTCCAAGATGAAGATTATGAACCCATTCGTCGCATTCAAGAAACCCTAGGATTAGACAACTCAGACTGATTGATGAATTTATGAAAATTTCTACCAAATTTCTTGCATCTTCAGTTGCTGTTATTGGGTCAATTACCATCGGTATGGGGAGCAGTATTATGGTTGTGAATCAAGCTGAAGAATCATTATCTAAACGTCGTCAGATTAACCGTCAATATCTTTCGGGAATGTTTGAATTACATCGCAATTTAGAAGAGCAGGTTGTTTCCCTCAAAGATTTTGTCATTCTGGATCAATCTCCAGCTAACTTCCAGAAATATGAAAAAGCTCACTCAAAGTTTCTTTTGCATTTGGATGAATTATCTCTTGGATTACCGAATTCTAGCGAAATTGAAATCTTACGTCGTCGTCATAATGATTTACATCAGTTAAGCAAAAGATTAACCCATTCCCAAGACATCACGAAGCAAAAACAAGATTTAAAATCCATTAATTGGTTTGCCGCAGACATTAATTTTTCTTTGAAATCATTAGTTGAATACGTTCATACGATGGAATTGCAAACAGAACAGTCTGCGGCTCAACTCAAGAGAGATAACCGCATTTTTCAAGCTCTATTGATCGTTGGATTATCTTTTGTTGTTTTCTGGCAATGGAAATGGATTATTTTACCGGTTATTGAATCCCTCGATCAACTTCAGTATGGGACTAAAAAAATTGGGAAAGGAGAACTCAATTATCGTCTTAATATCATCACTGGTGACGAAATTGAGTCCGTAGCCAACACGTTCAATAATATGGCGGAACAACTATCGGATTCGTACCAAATGATGGAACAAAAGGTTATTGATCGAACTACGGAACTAGAAGAGAGCAATCGCCAGTTAAAGATGGTGCTAGCCGAGCTTAAAGAGACTCAATCTCAATTAATCCAAAATGAAAAAATGTCTAGCTTAGGGCAAATGATTGCAGGGATTGCCCATGAAATTAATAATCCAGTTAACTTTGTTTATGGCAATCTTAATTATTGCGAACAATATATTAACGATCTTATCTATTTGATCAATCAGTATCAGAAAGATTACCCTCAGCCAAGTCAAGGCGTACAAGCAGTCTTTGAGGAAATCGATCTGGAATTTTTGAAAAAAGATATTAAAGACATTTTGAATTCAATGAAAGCAGGGGCTATCCGAATTCGAGATATTGTCAAATCGCTACGGACGTTTTCTCGTCTTGATGAAGCAGAAAGGAAAGAAGTAGATATTCATGAAGGGATTGAAAGTACTTTGATGATTTTGCAGCACCGTATCAAGCCGAACCCTGATTTGGGAGGAATTGAAATTGTTAAAGACTATGGAGATTTGCCTAGGGTGGAATGTTATGCCAGTCAGTTAAATCAGGTGTTTATGAATGTCTTAGCTAATGCAATTGATGCCTTAGAAGATCGAGTGAGTTCTGAACAGCCCGGTCAAATTACTATTGTGACTCAGGTAACGGAAAATAGATTTCTTCAGATTCAGATTCGGGATAATGGCCCTGGTATTGATGAAACGACTCAAGATCGCCTTTTTGATCCGTTTTTCACAACTAAACCAGTGGGTAAAGGAACGGGTTTAGGATTGTCTATTAGCTATCAAATTGTGGTTAATCAACATAAAGGACAGCTATATTATCAGTCTCAGTTGGGAGAAGGGACAGCATTTATAATTGAGATTCCTTGTACACAGCAGATGTTAATCAGTAATCCGTCATGAGGGATGAGTCATAAGTAGGAGTTTTTCCCCATTTCCCCACCCTAGTGCGAAGCACTGTATGATATGGCTTGCAGTTCTATTATCCTTATCCATTGTGTCGTTATCTTTGAGTCTTGAAACCCAAGCTGCTCTGAAATATCTTCAGGTGTTTAGCGTGCAACCGGAGTCTGTGGATCTGAGTGTACCAGAGCAACGGCAGCAACTGCGATCGCAGTTAATCCAGATTACAAGTCTAGCCGATCATCATAATTTTGGGGTTTGTGCCGATCAAGGGACGGAAGGGTTTACCGCTCTTGCCCATTATTTGAGCGCTTTGGGCTATCCGGTTCCCTTTAATCTGGTGCAGCTACCAGCAATCGATGAACCAGTTTATATTAAATTCAATGGCCAGACCTTAGCCCATTATCACGATAGTTATACTGGAGATTATCGGGGCGTTTTGATTTCTTGTTTATCTTCTGACTACGATCAACTCAATGGAACCTTTGGATATTTCCCTTTAAATCTATTTGACGATCATGTAATCGTTACTCAGTCTTAAATTGTTCGTCTAAGACCAGCGATTGATGGGTTCTTGAGAGATAAGTGGCTTAAGACTCTTGTTAAAACTGACATCAAAAACCCGGTAGCTTGTTTAGGAATAAACTACCGGGAAGGTCAACAGATGCATAGAACTTAAGCGTTTCTCTCACAAAGTTTCAACACAGATTAGAACTCTATCCATTCAGACAAAGACTCACCATTAAACGGTTGTACGCCAACGCTGGGATATTGATCGCGGTTAGGGCTAAAGATTTCGCCAATCGCATCAAACATATACATCACTATGTCGTTTATAGCAGAAAACATATTCATAACTCTCTCCTTTCTTGCAATTGAGATCATTGATTGATTCTTCTATATTTTGATTATAGCAATCCCCTGACAAGTGGGATCGCTACGCTACTATTCTTTATATTCTGTTGCGTTTAGTCATATGAATAGTTGCAAAAATACATGAAGATTTTTTCATGTATTTAGATAAAGAAGATGGTGAGTGATTACTTCATAATAAGGGGAGAGGCTCTATATACAGCGCTTTGCGCTGGGGAATAGGGAATAGGGTTCTGGTACATGGAGAGAGAGGATTCAAGCTTGTGTTTCATAACGCAAGCAAAATGCTGTAAGAGGACAGGAAGATTGGGGACAAGCAATATTGGTGTCAAAAACTATAATAGATAAGGGCAGATAGCCATTTCTGCGATCGCTAACACGAGAATAAGCGAGCTAATGTCTTGTTTTTGATGATGTGAATTCGAGTTTCTGAAAAAATGGTTGACACATTTATGGTTATATCTACTATAATGAGAAGGGAAGTAGCCTTAAAGGAGGCGATCGCCAAGATGGAAGACTCCTTACTCACCCTGAACCCAGAAGACAATAGCCTATTGACAGACCTCTATCAGCTCACGATGAACGCCTGTTACATCGGTGAAGGTATAGAGGAACATCGAGCCAGCTTTGAACTGTTCACGCGCCGTTTACCCCCAGGTTTCGGTTACCTGATTGCCATGGGAGTGCAACCGGCACTGGAGTATTTGCAAAACCTAGCATTTACGCCTGCTCAGATCGAAGCGCTACGAGCAACCGGCATTTTTAACCATGCGCCTGAAACATTCTGGACAAAGTTAGCTCAATTTCAATTTACTGGCGATGTTTGGGCTGTACCTGAAGGAACGGCTATTTTTGCCAATCAACCCCTGTTGAGAATAGAAGCCCCCCTTTGGCAAGCTCAACTGGTAGAAACCTATTTACTCAATACCTTAAATTATCAAACCCTAATCGCAACCAAAGCTGCCCGAATGCGGGATAGGGCTGGCGATAAGGTCTCAATTCTAGAATTCGGCACCAGACGCGCCTTTAGTCCCCAGGGGGCAATGTGGGCAGCACGATCCGCTCTAGCGGGGGGAATGGATGGTACATCCAATGTACTAGCCGCCCTGAAATTGGGTCGCAACCCAGTCGGAACGATGTCTCATTCTTTAGTTATGGCGATCGCCGCCTGCGAAGGCACAGAAGATGCTGCCTTTCAAGCCTTTTACCGCTATTTTCCCCGCGCTCCCCTACTGATCGACACCTATGATAGTCTGGCAGCAGCCGAACGGTTAGCCGAGCAGATGCAAGCAGGAACTCTAGATGTTGCCGGTATTCGTCTAGACTCGGGCGATCTGGTTTCCCTTTCGCAGAACATCCGCCAACAGTTACCTGGAGTTCCCATCTTTGTCAGTGGAGACATTGACGAATATGAAATGCAGCGCTTAAACCAAGGAGGGGCTTGTATTAACGGTTATGGAATAGGAACAAAATTAGTTACCGGTTCCCCAGTGAATGGAGTCTACAAACTGGTAGACATTGAACAGATACCCGTCATGAAACGCTCCATCGATAAAGTCAGTTATCCCGGACGCAAACAAATCTTTCGGCGATCTAGTGAGGGAAAATATAGTGGAGATCGCCTAGGTTTAATCAACGAATCCCCTGAACCGGAAGAAATGCCCCTTTTGCAACCCATGCTCAAAGCCGGACAACCCTTCGTCCCTCCCGACTCCCTGGATATCATCCAAGAGCGTACCCGCACCTGTGTCCTGAATCTTCCCCCCTCCTGTCGCTATTTAGAAGATCCCACCCCTCTCCCCATGGAAATTTCCGCTAAACTACAACAACTGATCGAGGAGATGGAGGGATAGGGGGATGGGGGAGATCTCCAATGACCAATTACCGATGACCAATGACCAATTACCTATGCTCAAAACTGTTGCTCTTTTTGGAACCAGCGCCGATCCACCCACTCAGGGACATCGAACGATTCTTGAATGGTTGAGCCAACACTATGATTATGTAGCAGTTTGGGCCTCAAATAATCCATTTAAGAATCACCAAACCCCTTTAGATCATCGTCTGGCGATGCTTGACCTATTGATCGAAAATCTCAAAGACCAATATCCTAATATTGGCTTATATCCGCAACTGGGCTATTCGCGATCGCTAGAATCAGTAACCGAAGCCCGTCACCTCTGGCCTCAAGAACGGTTTATCCTTGTGGTAGGTTCCGATCTGATCGCCCAAATGCCCAAGTGGTATCAAATCAAAACTTTATTGGAGAACGTTGAAGTTTTGATTGTACCGAGATCGGGCTATGCCATCAAGTCAGAGCAAGTCCAAGCGCTCGTCGAGTTGGGAGCAGAAGTGGCGATCGCCGATTTTGATGTTCCACCTGTGTCCTCAACAGCGTATCGTGAAAGAAAGGAGACCCAAGTTATTACGCCTCCCATCCAGGATTACATCCATCGGGAGCAGTTGTATCATGCCAGAGAGCCATTCAAAACAAACTCACAAAGAGCCGTTAGCTGATTTTAAGGTGGGCGTAGATAACGTCATCTTTTCCGTTGATAGCGTCCTCAACCGACTCCTCGTCCTCCTAGTGATGCGTCATGAAGACCCCTATCTCAATCAATGGAGTTTACCCGGAACCCTCGTCCGTCGCTCCGAATCCCTTGAACAAGCAGCCTATCGCATTCTCTCAGAAAAAATTCGCGTCCAAAATCTCTATCTGGAACAACTCTATAGCTTTGGTGACCCTGGACGCGATCCGAGGGAAGCGCCCGATCAATATGGAGTTCGGTATCTTTCGGTCAGTTATTTTGCCTTAGTGCGTTTTGACGAAGCTCAACTCATTGCCGATGGAGTCAGTGGTATTGCTTGGTATCCCATTCATCAAGTGCCAGACCTAGCATTCGATCACAATCAGATCCTAGAATATGGCTACAGACGTTTACGCAACAAATTGGAATATAGTCCCGTGGCCTTCGATGTCCTACCGGAGATGTTCACCCTCAACGACTTGTATCAGCTCTACACTACGGTGTTAGGGGAAAATTTTTCAGACTATTCTAACTTCCGCGCTCGGTTGCTGAAGTTGGGATTTCTCTATGACACAGGGGTGAAAGCATCACGGGGAGCAGGAAGACCTGCCAGCCTTTATCGATTTGATGCGGAAGCGTTCGATTTACTAAAAGATAAACCCATGGTGTTTATTTGATGAGTGCGATCGCATGACTAAAATCTACAATAACCCCGGACAAATCCATCAAGCCGAACGGATTGAAGTAACAATTCGTTATCAGTTTAATGAAAAGGAATATCTTTGGCAACTGCTGAAGTCAGGTCGAGTGTTAATGGAGGGCAAAGCTCTCGATGAATCAGGCGATCGCTTGCTATTTCTGGGAGAAGCAGTTTTACAGATGATTGCCGCTGATTGTTGTTATGAACGACCCAAAGCTTGGATTGAATTTCTAGAACCGAAAACCTTGGGACAATTAGCCGAGCAATTGGAAGTAACCAATTGGATACAAATTCGGGTCGATCATCCCGGACACTGGTCTGATGAACGGTTGATTCATTTAGGAGAGTTCCTAAAACTGCTCACGGGTCTCATTTACCTCGATTGTAATTTTTATCAGGTTCGGGATTGGTTTGTGGGGCAAGTCATTGGAATTGATAATCCCCTCATTCCCCCAAATTATCCGGGGAGTGGTTTACCCTATCGCGATTTCTCTCATTTGGGCAAATCTGCCTTAAACTTAATTGCCAGTGATTACTTATTTGCTCGATTTCCCGGAGTCCCCAAAGAGGTCTTATGCCATATTCGAGAAGGGTGTAAGGAAAAAATGCTAGATCTGGGTGAATTCGAGGAAAAAACCTTGGGAAAACACTATGTAAAAGGTCGATTTATTTTTGTGAGAAATAAGTTAATTTCTTTAATTCAAAAAGCTGAAAAATAAGTAGCTTGTTTAAATTAAATCCTATTTTCTTGTCTTCAGGATATGGTGACAACTAGGGTTTCTTTGTACCCAATTCCCCATTACCAGCGCAAAGCGCTATAATTTATGAAAATTGCTATCGCTCAACTCAATCCCACTATTGGTGATTTAGAAAAAAATGCCCAAATGATCCTCAAATCAGCAGAAATTGCTGCTGCTCAGGGCGCTCTAGTCTTGCTCACGCCTGAATTATCTCTTTGTGGTTACCCTCCCCGTGATTTGTTAAATTATCCAGTTTTCGTTGATAAAATGAATCACTTAATCGAAGATTTAGCTCAGAAAATCCCACAAAATTTGATAGTTTGTGTGGGGACAGTAACCCGAAATGTATCCGCAACTAAACAGGGAGGAAAAGAATTATTTAATAGTATTGTAGCTCTCTACAACGGAGAAAATTTAGCTGAATTTCATAAACGATTGCTACCAACCTATGATGTCTTTGATGAAGACCGTTACTTTGAACCGGGCCATGAAAGTCAAGTGTTAGTCATACAGACGGATCGAGTCGATCTGAGGATTGGAGTCACCATTTGTGAGGATTTATGGAATGATGAACAATTTTGGGGGAAGCGGTCTTATCCCATTAATCCTTTGGCGGATTTAATGGATAAAAATGTGGATATTGTTGTTAATCTATCTGCCTCCCCATATAGCTTAAATAAGCCAGGGTTAAGACGCTCGATGTTAAGCTATAGCGCCAATCGATATCAAGTCCCGATTCTTTATGTGAATCAGGTCGGTGGTAATGATGATTTGATTTTTGATGGTCATAGTTTGGCGGTCAATAAAACGGGAAAAGTTGTGGCTCAGTTACCAGGATTTAAGTCTGATTTTCAAGTCCTCACTTTCGATCAAAAACAGCAGGATTTGCTGGGCGATTCTCAACCTCTTTCTGAGGATGAAAACTTGGAGATTTGGTCAGCATTGGTATTAGGAGTTCAGGACTATGCTCGTAAATGTGGGTTTGGTCAAATTGTGTTGGGATTAAGTGGAGGAATTGATTCTGCTTTAGTCGCAGCGATCGCCGCAGAAGCGATCGGTCCGTCTGAAGTTCTCGGTGTCCTCATGCCTTCCCCGTATAGCTCAGAACACTCGATTACGGATGCTCTGCAATTGGCTCAAAACCTCGGTATTCAAACCCAAACTCTTGCCATTGGAGACTTAATGAGCGGTTTCGATCGCACCCTTGAACCCCTATTTGCTCAAACAAAACCCGGTGTAGCGGAAGAAAATATCCAATCTCGCATTCGGGGAAACCTGTTAATGGCGATCGCCAATAAATTTGGTCATCTGCTTCTTTCTACCGGTAATAAATCGGAGATAGCAGTCGGATATTGCACACTCTACGGAGATATGGACGGCGGTTTAGCGGCGATCGCCGATGTTCCCAAAACCCGCGTTTATAGCCTCTGTCGTTGGCTCAACCAGAGTTCAGGAAAAGAAATTATCCCCGAACATATCTTAGTTAAACCCCCCAGTGCCGAACTCAAACCTAATCAATGCGATCAGGATTCTCTCCCCGATTACGATACCCTCGATGATATTCTCCAGCGTCTCATCCACGATCATCAATCCCCGGAGGCGATCGCCGATGCAGGTCGCGATCCAGCCATCATCAATAAAGTGTTACACTTGGTCAAACGGGCTGAATTTAAGCGTCGCCAAGCGCCTCCTGGCTTGAAAATCACCTCCAGAGCCTTCGGTACAGGATGGCGAATGCCAATCGCCGCCAAAGGTATTCCCAGTCTAACGAGTAAAGAATAAGAAAGACGGAAAGCACGATCAGAGGTTTTAAGACATGATCCAGAACGTGACTCAAAATCCCCAAAAGCTATTCACGTCTGATTGCGTAACTTCGGGTTCACCCACTCATTCAATCCTTCACCTACTAAGGATAACCCCACCACCATCAATGTCATCGCCATGCCAGGAAAAAGGGCAGTCCACCAAATACCTGTGGGTAGAACTTCTAGGGCTAATCTGAGATCGTGTCCCCATTCCGGAATGTCTTCAGGTAACCCTAAACCGAGAAATCCTAAACCCCCTAATGTCATGATCGCATCGGCTCCATTGAGGGTAAATAATACGGGCACGCTTTGAATCACATTGAGGAATAAATAGCGGGTTAAAATGCGCCAAGTTGAGGCTCCCATGGCTTGCGCCGCTTCCACGTAGAGTTCGGTTTTGACGCTGATGGTGTGGTTGCGAACGACACGATAATATTGGGGGACATAGGCGATACTAAGGGCGATCGCCGCATTGAAAATCCCTCGTCCCACCACAAACGCCAATGTAATCGACAACAATAAGCCCGGCAACGTATAAAGGGTATCCATGGCGAATAGGACAACGCGATCGAATTTACCGCCCTTATAACCACTCACCAACCCCAGAGGCACGCCCACCATAATACTCAGGAGCGTGGCTAAAATCACCACTTTCCAAGCCGCTTGCGCTCCAAACAAAGTACGAGAAAACACATCATAGCCCAACCGGGTTGTACCAAACCAATATTGGCCAGAAGGCGGTGCTTGGGGCGGGTTCATCAGCGCTTCTGTGGGATCTTGCAACCATCCCCAAGCCTGGAAAACCGGGGCAAACAGGGCAACAATGAGGAAAAATAGGGTAATGACAATGCCGATCGCCATTAACCGCATCGAAAGATTCGGCGATCGCCCCACCAACCGAGAAAACCATCCAGACTTAACAGAAGCCATAATCTAAGCTACCGTATGGCCAGCCGCCGTAACTGCACCATGGATCTCCTGCTCTGACGAACCTGTTTCCACCGTCACCGCTTTCGTTTCCAAGACAATATTGACTTGGGCGCTACTGTCTGTTTTGGCGATCGCCTTCTTCACGGTATCGACACAGCCCTCGCAAACCATTGACGGAACCTTAAACTCCAACTTCATAAATTTAACCCTTACATTACTCAACCCTAGTATTGTGTCATCCCCCGCGCTACCAAGCAATCTCCCGATCGCCCCATCCCCCTATCCCCCCATCCCCTTTCCTGGTACTCTAGTGTCCGACTGGCCCTTAATTCAATTCAACTAAAAAAATCCTTATGACCATTATTGCCGACAACTTCGCTATTGATATCAATAGCTACAAAGCTCTCACCCTCGACCCCAGCCAACCCCAACTCACCGACGAACAACGGGAAGCCCTCAAATACAACATTCAACTCTGTCGCGATACCCTCATCTTCTTCACCGCAACCGGTGCAGCCAAAGGTGTCGGCGGACACACAGGTGGACCTTACGATACCGTACCCGAAGTCATGATTCTCGATGCCTTCTTCCGGGGAGCACCTGATAAATTTGTCCCCATCTTCTTCGATGAAGCTGGACACCGCGTCGGAACCCAGTACCTCATGTCCGTCCTTAATGGAGACATGCCAGCGGAAAAACTGCTCCACTATCGCGAAGCCCATCACCACCTCCCCGGACACCCCGAACTCGGTTTAACTCCCGGTGTAAAATTTAGTTCTGGACGTTTAGGTCATATGTGGCCCTACGTTAATGGAGTTGCCCTAGCCAACCCTGGCAAAACAGTCTTCTGTCTCGGTTCCGATGGTTCCCAGCAAGAAGGAAACGACGCAGAAGCTGCCCGGCTAGCCGTCGCCCAATACATCAATGTCAAACTGATTATTGATGATAACGATGTCACCATTGCCGGCAATCCATCTAAGTATTTACCCGGCTTTAACGTTGCCCAAACCCTTGCCGGTCATGGCGTGAAAATTCTCGAAGGCAATGGAGAAGACATTGATGACCTCTACGGTCGTCTCTGCGAAGCTATCAATACTCCTGGCCCTGTTGCAGTGATTAACAAGCGTCCCATGTGTCCTGGTATCGAAGGACTCGAAGGATCGAATCACGGTCATGATGTCATTTCCTTAAAATTGGCACTGCAATATTTAGAACAACGGGGTCATACCGCCGCTGTTGAATACCTCAAGGCTATTGAAAAACCTTCACAAAGCTATACCTTCCTCGGTTCTAGTGACAAAGTTGGCTCGAACCGGAATGTCTTTGGAGAATCTGTAGTTGCCATCCTCGGACGCATGAGTGAAGAGGAGCGCAAGCAAAATGTTCTCTGCGTTGATAGCGACTTAGAAGGCTCCTGTGGCTTAAACAAAATCCATGCAGCTCATCCAGAGATCTTTGTCAGTGGCGGCATTATGGAGCGGGGGAACCTCTCTGCGGCTGCTGGGTTTGGCATGGAGAAAGGCAAGCAAGGGATTTTTGCTACCTTCAGCGCCTTTCTAGAGATGTGCATCTCCGAAATTACCATGGCTCGCCTCAACTATTCTAATCTCCTCTGTCATTTCTCCCATGCGGGAATTGATGACATGGCAGACAATACCTGTCACTTCGGCATCAATAATCTGTTTGCCGATAATGGGTTAGATGATGGCTATGAAACCAGGGTTTATTTCCCAGCCGATGCCGGACAAATGAAGGCTTGCGTGGAAGCAGTTTTCCCTCAACCGGGACTGCGGTTTATTTTCTCCACTCGTTCTAAAGTGCCCTTCTTACTCGATAGTGAAGGTAAGGAACTCTATGGTGAAGGCTATACCTTTACCCCTGGCAAAGATGAAGTGATTCGCGAAGGAACTGCCGGTTATATTGTCAGCTTTGGGGATGGTCTCTATCGCGCTCTAGATGCGGTTGAGCGGTTGAAGCAAGACGGTATTGATGTGGGTTTAATTAATAAATCCACCCTCAATGTAATCGATGAAGAGATGATGACCAAGGTCGGAAATGCTCCCTTTGTCTTGGTGGTTGAATCCTTTAACCGCAAAACGGGTTTAGGTAGCCGGTTTGGTTCCTGGTTACTGGAGCGGGGATTAACACCGAAATTTGCTTATTTGGGTGTGCATAAGGAAGGATGCGGTGGACTGTGGGAACAGTTCCCCTATCAAGGCATTGACCCCGTTGGCATTATGGATAAGGTGAAGGCGTTAGTCGGTTAATTCTGATCGCCAATTGGCATAGAAACCGGGTTTCTTGCAGAAACCCGGTTTCTCTACATTAATTGAGTTTATTTTTTCCGATCATGCATTAGAAATAGTTTTAGTTTTCATCTAAGGAGCCTCCATATTGAAGTGAGAGAGTAACAGAAGGTATAGTTGCAGGTGAGAAGGTTTCCCCCTACTCCTGTCAGGGCACTTTCTCCTCTAAGGGGAAATCATCCGTTATTCTAGAGATCGTAGAGAGTGAAAACCAGTATATCGACCAAGGGTAAACTAAACAGAACATGGATATTACGGAGAAACTCAACCGTCTACAGACCCTATTTACTCAAATGGATCGGGCGCTGATTGCCTATTCTGGGGGAATTGATAGTACGTTGGTGGCGAAAATTGCCTACGATCGCCTGGGCGATCGCGCCCTAGCCGTAACGGCTGAATCCCCGTCTCTGTTGCCGGAAGATCTAGAGGAGGCTAAGGTGCAGGCGGCGGCGATCGGGATTACCCATAAAATTGTCCAAACCCACGAAATGGACAATCCTAACTATACGTCGAATCCGATCAATCGTTGCTATTTCTGTAAAAGTGAACTCCACGATACTCTAAAACCCCTAGCCGAAGCCTGGGGTTATCCGTATGTTATTGATGGAGTGAATGGAGATGATTTACAGGATTATCGCCCCGGAATTCAAGCCGCAAAAGAGCGAGGAGCGCGATCTCCATTAGCCGAAGTTGGCGTAACCAAAGCTGAAGTACGAGAACTCTCCAAATATCTGCAACTTCCCTGGTGGGATAAACCGGCTCAACCTTGTCTGAGTTCTCGCTTTCCCTACGGCGAAGAAATTACCCTCTCTAAATTACAACGGGTAGGACGAGCCGAGCGCTATTTACGGCAACTCGGCTTAACCCAAGTTCGGGTACGCTCGGAAGGGGAAAGTGCCAGAATTGAACTCCCCCCAGAACAGATTCAATCCTTTGTTCTCTCCACCCATTTACCGGAATTGGTGAAACAGTTTCAAGATTTTGGTTTTCTCTATGTCACCCTCGACTTAGAAGGCTATGTCAGCGGCAAACTCAATCGCGTATTGGGGGAAGTCACGAAGATTTAGCTAAAACGTTAAACACAAACAAAAAAATCTATAGCAGTGAAAGAGTTGATTAGGATAGTGAGGCTATGGTTTGAGGCAAGAGGCAATAGAAAATTTCCTAACTCTCCTTTCTCAGCTATATCTTTCTCTATTTTCCGAACAACTGTGGTTGCACTCTGATTCTTGATGGGAGTGTCGTTAACTGTCATCAGAAAAACTTCTCCCGATCTTGGAAAGTAGAAAAAGATGGATAGAATAGAAATTATTAATATCCTTATTCGTAAGTTAAGGCAATCATGATCGTCTCCATTCTTTCCTGGAAATTTAACTATTTCTTTAGACTAGCGCAAGAAATTGGCTATTCAAACTTTTTATACCGTTATGGATTGCGTGGATTCCATAAGATCCTCAAACTCAATCAAAAAATGGTTTTATTCAACAATGTGGAAATGATATTACCTTTTGGAAGTCGGTTTGGTACAGAGCTTTTCCTCAAAAGAGAGAAGTTAGATTGGGGATCAGAAGCTTTATTAACTCAGTTTTTAGATCGGGAAAAAATATTTATTGATGTCGGTGCAAATATTGGATACTACAGTTTGCTTGCAGCTCCACTATCGCGTGAAGTTTATGCCTTTGAACCCGATCCAAGAGTCATTAAAATTCTAGAAGATAATATTTCACAGTTTCAAAATTGTCACATTGTGAAAGAGGCACTGTACTCTGAAGTGGGAACCATGGAAATTTCTTTGAAAGCCATGCCTGAACTGAATTCACTGGTGAGAACTAAGATAGAAGATGAAGTTGAAAAAATGACGGTCAAAGTTAACACCTTAGAAAATTTTATGACTGAGTTTCCTTCAGTAAAAGTTGCCGGAATTAAGACGGATGCTGAAGGCGCAGATTTTGAGATTTTATTAGGCGCAAAAAAACTGCTTTCCCGAGATCAACCCTTGGTTTTATCTGAGGCTTACCCCAATACAAAACTACTAAATTTCATTGAATCTATTGGCTTTTCGTGTTATGCATTCGTGAAGCCAAAAAGCAAGGAGAATTATCAATCTAAGCCTCAATTGATGAGAATTCAAGAACAGCCGAAGAAGTACCGAACTAAAATGATTTTTATAGTTCCTGCTAGACTAGTGGCAGAGTTTGAAAAAATAGCAAATTCCTAATACAGCAGTTCCCCCGATCGCTATGCTTGACCAAATTGCTAAAGCCTTTAAACGGAAAGACTATCGTACAGCCCAAAACTTGCTGAAGAATTTCTTGCAAAAAGAACCCCGAAATCCCTGGGGACGACTGTATGCGGGACGATTATATGAGGAAAAAAGGAAACTGGACTTAGCTGAATCCATTTATCGGCAATTATTACAGCAAGCAGAACATCCGAAAATTGTTGCTCAAGCTCGCTCTGGACTGCAACGACTGCAAAGCCAAAAAGAAGCTCAGGAACAGCAACAACGACAACAGGCGATCGCCAGAGTCAGCAAAGATCCGAACCAAGCCAAACCTGGCCTATTAATTATTGAACCCGTCATTGGAGAAGCGCGTAAAGCAGCAGCCAAAGAATTTTCGCGGATCATGAACCTGGACTCTTATAGTGCCCAACGGCAACTCCCTGGACGGTTTTGGCGTTTGCATCGCACGGGGAATATAGGCGAATTGGGGATTTATGGTCAAGAATTGCGAGAGGTGGGAATTCCGGCGTTTTGGGTGAATTTAGAGAAAATTGAGCAGATCCGGGTGTTTCGGGTGCAGTCGATTTCGGAACTGGGAAAAACGGTTAGTATAATGTGCCATGATGAATCCAATCAGTTGGGAACGTTGAGTTTTGAATGGTCAGAAGTGGCACAACGGGTGGAGGGAAAGTTACCTATTTTTGAATCAGTGGTGATGTTAGTGAGCGGAAAACAGGAGAGGGTGGAGCGCACTCAGGATTATGTTTATCTGTGTGATTTACATCTTCCCCAGAGAAATTGTGTACTACGGTTTTGCGATCGCTCCTTTGACTTTCATCATAGTGTAGGGATTATTCCCCCAGATACTCCTCGCTCTCAACTGAGTACCCGTCTTCAATGGAATAGCTTAATTCAAGTGATGATTCAATATCTGCCCCAGACTCCCCTTTGGTCAGATTTTACCCCTTTTGCGGAAACCGTCTTACAGGAAGCTAAAGTAGTGGCAGATCCAAGAGATTTGTTTGCCGAGATTCGCCCCTATATTGATATTTTCCGTAGAGCAGAAACAGAAACCACCTGGGATCGCGCTTTTGCCCTGTACAGTGGCTTAGTATTCTGCCGTAAAGCAGATTAAATATTCATGAGAATTGCAATTGCTCATCATGGGGCGATCGCCACGGCTACGCTGCAACGGATGTTAGAGGGTGTGGCTGACTACCAAGTGATTTGGACAGCATCGGATGGAGCAGAAGCAGTGGTTAAATGCCATCAAAACCGGCCGGATTTAATCTTAATGGATCTGGATTTGCCGGCGATCAATGGTGTAGAAGCAACCCGGCAAATTATGAAACAGTCCCCCTGTGCCATTCTCATCGTGACTGCAAATGCTAAACAAAAGGTGGCTCAAGTTTATGCTGCCATAGAACAGGGGGCGATCGATGCAGTTGATCGACCGGTTTTGAGTGGCATAACCCCCAATAGTGCTGATCGGTTGCTCTCTAAAGTCGCTAAAGTGGGTAAACTTCTCAAACCTACTCCCTCAAAATCCTTCCATTCCCTCCCAAAACGATCCCCTCCCTTAGTAGCCATTGGAGCGTCAACAGGTGGGCCCAAAGCCTTAGCCACGATCCTTTCACAACTCCCGGTTAACTTTAGAGGCGCTATTGTTA
Organism: Roseofilum sp. Guam; assembly: GCF_017746735.1. NCBI lineage: Bacteria > Bacillati > Cyanobacteriota > Cyanophyceae > Desertifilales > Desertifilaceae > Roseofilum > Roseofilum sp. Guam. The sequence goes on from NZ_JAGHZN010000027.1 coordinate 54,754, forward strand.
TTGTTCAGCATGTGGATGCCCAATTTTCCAGTGGCTTAGTAGACTGGTTGCGACAACAAACCCCCTTACCGGTCAGAATAGCAGCGAGCGGCGATCGCCTGCTCTCCGGAACAGTTCTCGTTGCTGGTACAAACGATCACCTCTACCTCAAACCCAACTTAACGCTTGCCTACACCCAAGATCCCCGCCATAACCCCTATCGTCCTTCTGTAGATGTATTTTTTAAGAGCCTCGCTCAACACTATACCCATCAAGGTATCGCGGTTTTACTGACTGGAATGGGTCGAGATGGGGCAGAAGGATTACAGTTACTCAAGGGCCAAGGTTGGCACACCATTGCCCAAGATCGACACAGTTGTGTGGTTTACGGAATGCCGAAAGCGGCTATAGAGTTAGAGGCGGCGATCGAGGTTTTATCCCTAGATGCTATTCCCAAAGGGATCATGTCCCGGATGGGGAGATGGGGAATAGTTAGATGAGTTCATGCAGACATGACACAGTATTCGAGTAAGGCGAGTAACCAACTGGAGAGAGAATTTTACCCCCTGCTATGGAAGCAACGCTCCCCCAAGATCTGCATCTGTCAAAATTGTACCGGTGAGATCGGCTCCCGTTAAGTCCGCATGACTTAAGAGCGCTCCGGTTAAATCCGCATAACTGAGGTCAGCATAGCGCAGACTCGCTTCTCGTAAATCCGTTTGAAACCCTCGTAGTCTTCGCCCTAATCCTAAATTGGCACGACAGAGAATGGCTCGATCTAAGTTCGCTCGGTGGAGAATCGTTTGGCTGAGATTGGCGTAGCTTAAGTTAGCTTCTGAGAAGATAACGTCTTCTAAGTTTGTGGGTTGATCAGAAGTGGGGCGTAAATCTGCATCGAGCAGAATAGCTTGGGATAGGTTAGCTCCTTTCAACGTTGCACCACAAAGACTCGCTTTGATGAGATTAGTACGAGTTAAGTTGGCTTGGTCTAACTTGGCTCCACTCAAATCCGTATCGCGTAAAATGGCTTGCGTCAAGTTAGCTTGTGTTAAGTTAGCTCCCCAGAGTAAAGCTTCACTGAGGTTAACCCCATTCAGTTGAGCGCCAGAAAAGTTGCTTTTTCCCAGTCGAGCTTGTCGGAAATCTGTGCCGGAAAAATCAGCATCAGAGAAATCGATCTCGACTAATTCTATATCTTTGAGGTCAAGTCCTTGAAATTGGCGATCCCCTCGATTATACCGTTCTAGTAGTTCAGATAGATTTACCACAGTTGTCCAACCTTGTTCTATTGCCACGATCGCAAACAATCTTTACTCTACCAAGGATGGCTACTTATAGGATATCGATCGCCAGAACTCTTAGTTATTCGGCCAGAAGCGCTCCCAAAACAAATTCATGGGCACATAAATTACTGGGGCCCAAAGGCTACTGAGAATGGCTGAACATAGAGCAATTTGTTGATGAGCTAACCAAATACTGGAGAAATCGCGATCGCCAATCAACACCAACTGAAGCGCAATCACCGTCTCCGCCAACAGCGTCATCCCGAAGGTGAGTAGAGCCACCGAAATAAAATCCTCTTGGAAATACCGATCTTTTTGGAATTTACCCGTCAAAAATCCGACTAAAACCAATCCCAGCATATGAGTGGGTGAGGCATTAACCACCCCATTTTCCAAGAGAGGATAGGGAGAGGTGAGGGCATCTTGGAGTAAACCTAAGCCTAAACCGGCGATCGCCCCTTGCCAAGCATTGCGCTTCAGACTCCAAACCACCACCCACACCAATGCCCAATTTACCCCAATTCCCAACAACTCCATACCCGGTAATCGGGTAAACATAATCAGGGCACACAACAGGATAGACAAACCCGTTAGGCTAATATTAACCAAACGGCCCAAAGAAGCCAGGCGATCGAGCAATTGTTTTACCACAGTCTATTTCTACTCATTTAACTCATTCAACTCCAAATCCACAGCCGGTTTACCCTCAGAAACCATGACCCACTCTAAATGACCAATGGGAGCCGAAAACCGAACTTGTGCCTCTGGAGCAGGACTTTTTTTCAAATCTACTGACTCAACAATCCCAACCAATAAACCCGATTGAAAGCGAGGAGAATAGGGGGAGGTAAACACCTTGTATCCCGGTTTCACTTCCGGAACCTTATCAAAAAACTCCATCACCGCCTTACTTTGGCCCCTGCCATGCAAGATTCCCATATAACTGCGGTCTTTTCCCACTCGAATGGTTGCCCCTAACCGACTAGTGGGATCGCTTAAGAGTAACACTCGACTGGTATTTTCCGTGACACTAATGACCCGGCCGACCAAGCCTCCAGTACCCGTAACAATATAATCCTTCTCAATCCCATCCAAACTCCCTCGGCCCAGAGTAATTTGCTTCCACCAATGATCCGCACTGCGGCCAATAATGGGAGCAATCACCCCTTCCCGATTTGACTGTTCCTGATAGTCAATTAACTGCTTTAATCGGCTATTTTGCTGTTCGAGTTCTTCCACTTTCGCTTCTAACTCCAGCACCCGTGCCGTTGCTAACTGTTCTTGTTGAGGGGGATTTCCTTGGAAGGGTTCTACCAGACGGCCATAGAGTTCAAACACCAAAGTACCTTGAGTTTGCCGCACATAAACCGCCAAACCTAGGCCAACCACCATCAGCACTAAGTTTAACCAATGTCTTTCCCACCAGCGACGAATTTGACGTATATACATTCACTTTACATCCGCGATCGCGCACTAAAAACCCGTTCTAACTGCTTAAAGTTTTCCAAAACTCGGCCCGTGCCCAAAACCACACAACTCAAAGGATCTGCTGCCACATGGGTCACAATTCCCGTTTCATGGCTCACCAGAGTATCCAAACCCTGAAGCAGTGCGCCACCCCCAGCTAACATAATCCCTCGGTCGATAATATCAGCCGCTAATTCTGGAGGAGTCCGCTCTAGTGTCCGCTTTACCGCATCAATAATCATCGATAACGGCTCTGACATACTCTCGCGAATCTCACCCGCCTTAATGCTAACGGTTCTGGGCAAACCTGACAGTAAATGCAACCCCCGAACATCCATTGCCCCTTCATCAATCTCTGGGGTGGGATAGGCTGAACCAATTTGAATTTTGATATCTTCGGCCGTCCGTTCCCCAATGGTTAAATTGTGGACTTTTTTCATATACTGAATAATCGATTCATTCAGTTCATCACCAGCGACACGCACTGACTCACTAATTACCGTACCTTGTAAACTCAAAACGGCAACCTCTGTGGTTCCGCCCCCGATATCAATAATCATATTCCCCGTCGGTTCAGCCACCGGTAAGCCGGCTCCGATCGCCGCCGCTACGGGTTCATCTATTAAATATACATCCCGCGCCCCCGCTTGGGAAGCGGCTTCCATCACCGCTCGACGCTCTACCCCGGTAACACCTGAAGGAATGCCAATTACCATCCGTGGGGGGATCAATCCCTGTTTACCTTCATGCACCCGTTCAATAAAATGCTTAAGCATCAGTTCAGCCGTGTCGAAATCGGCAATGACTCCATCCCGCAAGGGTCGAAATGTCGTTACATTTCCTGGAGTCCGACCTAGCATTTTCTTTGCATCATCCCCAACTGCCAAAGGTGCTTTGGTTTCCGTGTCTATCGCCACCACCGATGGCTCTTGCAACACAATTCCCTTGCCCGATACATAAACTAATGTATTTGCAGTACCGAGATCGATACCCATATCTCTTGAAAATCGACTAAATACGCCCACCTTTTTTTCTCTCCCGACTTCAATATGTCCAAATGTCTAGAATTGTAAAAATATAATAACTGACGTGGATTCTATTATGTTTTTGAGTTACCGTCCAGTCAGTTGCCCTAAATCTAGTCTGTATCCCCCCATTACCGCTTCGATCCGCTAAAGTAGATTAATTGTTCATCATTAGCAATGGTGTAATTCAAGATGGATCTCAATGTTGTACATTTAGTGGGTCGTGTTGGTATGGACCCAGATGTGAAGTATTTTGAGTCAGGTGCGGTCAAATGCAGACTGACGCTGGCTGTCAATCGTCCCACCCGACGAACAGATGAACCGGATTGGTTTAATCTAAATCTTTGGGGCAAAACGGCTCAACTGGCAGCCAACTACGTCCGTAAGGGCAGACAGATTGGGGTCATTGGTCGATTAGAGATTAATCAGTGGCAAGATTATACGACTCAAGCCCAGCGATCGAGTCCCATTATTACAGTAGATCGCTTAGAGTTTTTAGGATCTAAACGAGATGAGGAAACACAAGGAATGCACAGCGAATTCTGATCGGTATCGAGTCTGCTGAATCAGTACCCAAGTCTTCAATATCGAATGTTTAGGGTAACCGAGGCTTCTACCTGTTGCTCACCCCCGATAACTGGGCTTGGGGCAGATTCTGCTCGTGCAAAGTTTCCTCGATCCAACTGGATAGGAGAGGGCGCGCTGGCGTGATTAATCTGAACACTAACAATACCACGAGAGGTAAGATTGAGGGCATCTAGAACGGTTTGGGCTTGTTTTTGAGCATCAGCGGTGGCTTGACGGAGGGCAACTTGTTGGGCTGCGGCAAGGGCTTCATCAGTAGCAATAAAGCTAATCCCATCAATACGAGTGGCTCCTGCTTGTACTGCGTCATCAATGAGGCTACCGGCTTTAGAAGTGTCGATGCGAAAGCTCACAGTGTTGGTGGCAGTGTAACCGATTAAGCGTTGAGTGCGATCGCTATAACTATAATTCGGTGTTAACCGAATACCGGTTGTTTCCAGACGCTCCACTTGACGCTCTTGCAGTAAGTTCACCACCGCTGAAGACTGTCGAGCCACTTGTGCTTGTACCTCTTGGGCAGTTTTTCCCTGAACCTGTACCCCTAAATTGACCCTAGTTAGGGTAGTTGGAATCCGTTCTATCCCTCTTCCAGTTACCGTTAAGGTTTGCAGCAGTTGCTGTTGTTCCTGAGCATTAACGGGTTTGGGAGTATAGAAGTTTCCCATCACTACTGAAAACCCTATTACCCCTAGAGCCAAAGGCAAGATAGACCAACGTCCCCAACCTTGGCCAGATGTAGAACTGGATTTGTAAATTGGATGCATAATGAGAGTCAATCCTCCTGAGAGTGTGTCTATATCCTCTTAGTTTGTCTGACCGATCCCGATCCGAGGATACGGTTACCATTTTTGTAACTCTTGTCTATTCCCAACTCTTTACTCCCCATTTCAGGAGATTTCTCCGTAGATCGCCCCCCTTGTGTTTACACAAACTTCATCAAGACCGTTGACTTTATGACGTTTATGTACAGTTACCCTCATTACTCTTGAATTAGAGAATAAAAAGGTTTATAAATAAACTACTGAAGCGCAACGAACCGAAGCGCCGGATTAACAACCTGCTCAGGTGAGTTATGTGAAGGGACTAAAAAATCGCTAATGTAGCTGATTCAAAGGTTTCTGTTCAGTAAAAGTGTTAACATAAACTCCTAGAACTTTTCTATACGGTTATGCGGCGCGTGCATAGCCGTATTTTTTTTGATATAGCTTCCGCTTGAAGGCACATTGACCTTAAGTAACTTGGCCCAGATTATAAATTATATGGCTTGACAAAAACAAAAATAGATGAAACAGACCTCTCTTTTGAAACACCATAAGTTATACCATAGTGATACTACTGTAGAGGATAGGAATCAAATTTAAAAGCTTCATAAAGGCTGAACGAAACCATATAAAGGCTTCAAGAAACCATAGAGTCGTTTACTCAAACTTACCGAAACCCCTTGGTCACTGAATCCTATGACATTTGGGTATGTTCATCAATGGGTCTATCGGTCATAGTGGATATATCGGAACAATACAAAAAAAGTTACAGGAGTCCCGACTAATGAATGCAACTAAAACCTTAGCAATTACAGCTGCAACCTCTATTTTCGCTCTCGTTGCGACTCAGCCTTCCGCTCAAGCCTATCGCCTCTTCTTTGGAGAAGACTTAAACAATGGTTGGGCCTCTTCTACCCCCTTATCGAGCACTCCTAAGGCTTCCGCAGCCCAAAACGACTTTCTCTCTGGGCTAGTCGGTTCGCAAGTAGAAACCTTTGAAGGCTTTTCTGATGGTACAAAAGGGCCAATTAATCTTGATTTTGGCGCAGCGGGAGTAGCCACATTAAAGGGAAATGGAACGATTAAACACCAGGCATCTGGCACAACAGACTTCGGTCGTTATGCCACCTCTGGCGAAAAATTTTTGCAAGTTCAGCCCTATATTAATAGGGATGACCGTCATACTCGTCGGTTTTCCATTGACTTTAGTCAAGAGGTAGCAGCATTTGGCTTTAATGGTGTAGATATTGGCGACTTTGGCGGTCAACTGTCCCTGACTCTAAATTTAGCTAATGGCGGTCAAAAAACTGTAACAGTTCCCAATACCCAAAGCGGGAGTGGTGGGACGAGTGGTTCAGCTTTATATTTTGGACTCATTGCTGAAAACGATGATGAACTAATTAATAGTGTCTCGTTCAACATGACTGCTCCACCACTCATCTTTGCCCCCGAAGGGATTTCCCCCGAAGGGTCGTATGAAGATTTGTTTGCCTTTGACAATATGACCATTGCTAGCAAAGCACAAGTGGCAGCTAAGACTCCTGAGCCAGCTTCTGTCCTGGGCTTGTTAGCGGTAGGTGCTATGGGCGCAGTCACTGGACTCAAGCGTAAAGCGAACTAACTCAGTAGAGTTCAGTAAATATATGTGAATTTATCATCCCTGTCTATAGGTGCGTATTATACTGAGGTACAGTGAACTCAATACGCACCTATGACCAGTTTTGAGAAAGCTTTGCTGTTTATTGAACAACGGTGGCGACGGAAAACAGGTAAGCATTTAAGTCCTATTCAAAAAGCCATTCTCCACGGTTCCTGGGAAGAGGGAGCAATTCCTTATCATCAAATTGCAGTTCAGGAAAATTATTCCTCCCAGTATATTCAACAAGTGGCCGCTCCCTATATATGGCGTATCTTATCGGACATTTTAGGGGAACCGGTTAGCAAAAAAAGTTTTACTTCTGTAGTAAAGAATTACCTGGCAACCAGAAATCGAAACAGTGGTTTACTTGAGGTTCCTGGCGATCGCTTATCTCTTGACTCTGAGTTGTATATTAGTAGACCTATAGAGCAACTGGCTTTTCAAATCCTGTCTCATGCAGGAGGGGCTTTAAGTCTTGTTGGCTCTAGGAAAATGGGGAAAACCTCTCTGATGATTCGACTGGTGCATCGAGCAAGACAAGAAAACCTGACAGTTATTCCCTTAAGTTTGGAACAGGTTGACCCACAGTTTTTAGAGAATCTAGATCCGTTTCTACGATGGCTGATTTATGAGTTATATCATCGATTGAACCTGTCACTTTCTGAAGGCGATTTTTCTAGGGATGGGTTAGGCTGTAAAGGATTATCGACTCATTTACTAGAACACTTACTAAAGCAAATCCATTCCCCTTTAGTGGTTGTACTTGATCAGTTTGATTTATTATTCAACAATCTTTCAATTTCGATTGATTTCTTACGCTTGCTGAATTACTGGTATGAAGCTTCAGGATACGGATTGCCAGAAAGTAATGCTTGGCAAAAATTACGATTTATATTAGTGACGAGTACAGATATTTATGCTGAACTTAATCTTAAAAGTTCTCCTATACAAATGGGGCAATCGATTAAAATGCCTTACTTTACAACGTTAGAAGTAGATGAGCTGAAACGCCGTTTTAGGCTACAACTTACCTCTTCTGAAGTTGAAGAATTAATGCAGCTTACAGGAGGACATCCTTATTTAGTAGGCTTGAGTTTATACGCTATTTCTGGATATTATCTCAGTTTCAAGACTTTTTTGAAAGATAGTGTTGATGGAGAGCTGATCTTCGACAAACACTTACATTTCTATGGGCAAATTCTCCAAAGAAATAGTACTCTCTTGCGTGGGTTTCAAGAGGTCGTTCAAGCTCAAGAAGCTGTAAGATTATCTCCATTTCTAGAGTTTCAGCTTGAAAGCTTGGGTCTGGTGAAGTTGGGAAAGAATGGGGTAAGAGTAGCGAATGGGCTATATCGTCGGTATTTTGGCGATCGCCTTTAGATTGGCTTCCATAAATACATGTTCATGGAAAGATGGGTGGGAAGATGAACGTAGTATGCGATTTTTTCCTATATGTAGCGCAAAACTTAAATTTTGTCAAACTCTATCACTAAATGTGGAAAATGGAGTACATTAGAATCTTATCACTTCATTGATTCCCCTATGATGCAACCAACTCTCTCCATAACAGACCCTACTCCTCACACAACCCCGATTCATGTGATTAAGCGAAACGGAACTCTTGCAGCTCTAGATGTCACTAAGATTCGCGCTGTTGTAGAGTGGGCTTGTTCGGGAACCCAGGCTAATCCTATTCCTTTAGAGGCTGGATTAACGACTCGTCTACGCAATGGGGTGACGACTAGGGAAATTCAGGAAAACCTCATTAATTGTAGCTTAGAGTTGTGTTCTCCGACAGAACCGGATTGGCGTTATGTGGCGGGACGGCTGCATATGTGGAGTCTGTGGAAAGATACTCTAGCGGGTAGGGGCTATCAATATGGCGATTATCCGCAAACAGTGGCTCGTAAGGTAGCAGCGAATGAATATGATGAGCGAATTTTAACCTATACTCCCGATGAATTAGAAATTGCGGACAGTTGGATTAATCCCGATTGGGATACGGATTATGATTATGCTGGGGCAACACTGTTAACTAAGCGGTATTTGCTCAAGGATGAGTTGCCGCAAGAAGCGTATCTGACTTGTGCTCTGCTGCTCACGTCGGTGGAGGAACCCCAAAACCGCTTGAAGTGGGCGAAAAAGTTTTATGAGGCGATCGCCCAACGGAAAATTTCCCTGGCTACCCCCATCTTAGCTAACCTGCGAATTCCTGGGGGTTCTCTGTCGAGTTGCTTCATTACTGCCATGGATGACAACCTAGAGAGCATTTACGAAACCTTAACCGATACTGCCCGCATCTCCAAAAATGGTGGCGGTGTCGGGGTAAATGTGAGCCGTATTCGGGCAACGGGATCTTGGGTGATGGGTAAATCCAATGCTTCTGGAGGAGTGGTACCGTGGATTAAATTGCTTAATGATACAGCGATCGCGGTGAACCAAGGCGGAAGACGGGCGGGTGCAGTTACCGTCAGCCTCGATATTTGGCATTTGGATGCCTTGGAATTCCTAGAAATGCAAACCGAAAACGGGGATCAACGACGCAAAGCCTATGACATTTTCCCCCAATTGGTGATTGCAGACGAATTCATGAGACGGGTTATTGCCAAACAAGACTGGACGTTAGTCGATCCCTATGAAGTAAAAAACAAGCTGGGCATCGATCTGCCCACACTCTGGGGTGAAGAGTTTGAGCAAGCTTATAAAACCATTGAAGCGGAAGTTGGCCGTACCCTGAACCTGTATAACCGGATTAATTCCAGGGAATTCTTTAAGACGATCATGCGTACCCAGGTAGAGACGGGTATGCCTTATCTGGCATTCAAAGATACCATTAACCGCGCTAACCCCAACTCGCATCAAGGCTACATTCCCGGCGTTAATCTCTGTTGTGAATCCTTTAGCAATGTCAGTCCTGGGATTGAGGCTCATTGTTGCAACTTGAATAGTCTCAATTTTGCTACCTTAGAGATAGAGGAATTACCTGATATTTGCCAAACGGCAGTACGGATGTTAGATAACACCATCGAAATTACCCATCCTCCGTTCCCAGCCAGTAAAACCCATAATCAGAAATATCGCACTATTGGTGTAGGAGCTATGGGATTAGCCGATTGGTTAGCCAAACGCCAGCTCTCCTATGAAGACTTACCTCAAATGAGTTATTTATTTGAAGAGATGGGCTATTGGTGTACCCATGCATCCATGGAATTAGCTAAAGAGCGTGGTGCTTATAATAGCTTTGCTGGGAGTCAGTGGAGTAAAGGAAATTTAATTGGTGCTAAACCAGTAGAGTGGTTTCGGGAAAACTCCGAACAGCCGCAACGTTGGGAACAATTGTCACAGGATATCCAAACATACGGCATTCGCAATTCCCATATTACGGCGATCGCCCCCAACACCTCCTCTTCCCTCGTCCAAGGTTGCACCGCCAGTATTCTTCCCACCTATAGCCGCTTCTTCTACGATAAATGGGCAAAAGGCAGCGTACCCATTGCTCCCCCATTTATTACTAATTCCTTTTGGTACTACCAAGAAAACAAACACTTGGAACAGAAAAAAGTAGTGGCTGCTGTCTCCACTATTCAGCAATGGATTGACACCGGTATTTCCATGGAACTCCTCTTCAATTTGAATACTGGTATCTATTTTCAGGATGAACCCGAACGCACTCTCAAAGCCAAAGATATTTTTGAAACCTTAATCATGGCTTGGGAGCAAAAATGTAAAGCGGTATACTATGTCCGAACTGTACAACGGGATGACTTTAAAGAAGGATTAACGGATTGTAGTTCTTGCGCCAATTAACTCCATATTTGCAAAAAATGGACAATGGAAGTAGATTATAAACTGCTTCCATTTTTTTGTCATTCACTCCCAATCAGGCTACGAATATGATGAATCATAAACACCCAGTTGATCGCCAAAAAATGACGGTTAACCCAATTTTCAACCCTGGGGGAAATGACGATACCGAACATCGAACCATTTGGTTTGGTGAAACCACTAATCTCATGCAACTCAATGATGGTGCGACCCGTTTGACCTAAACCCCTTTCCCAGAGTGCCTTTGGCACATTCGGGATATAAAGGTGGATAGTCAGCAAG
>NZ_JAGHZN010000028.1:0-64404 GCF_017746735.1 Roseofilum sp. Guam
CTATCAGCAAGAACCGTAGTCGTCTGTCCCTTCGGTTCAAAGTTGCCAGCAAGTCTCAGACTTCCGATAATGGTTGCAATGAAAACTTCACTCGCGATGGGTGCATTAACACTCTGGCGAAAGCCTTGGCAGTCTTTAGCCAGCTCAAAGAGTTTGATAAAGAATCAGAGTTTTGGTCATGGTACGAGTCGGAAATTAAAGGCGCTCAAGCCCTTGTTGATGATTGCCTAACCATCGGGGATGCCATTGAGATGGTGAAGAAAAACTACCTCTCTGGCTATGATAAATGCGGTAGGGATAGAGCCGAAGAAAAGTCCAAGACTAATACCTTGGCTGGATATCATGATGCCTACGGCAAACATCACCGTAAGCTTAACCCTAAATTGAAACTCACTGGTGAAAACCTCATTTCTGAAATTGTCCGTAATTGGAGTCAATTGTTTACCATCTCTGGTAATCAAACTCTTTGCTCTAGAGGCTTTAGGAATGCCTATACAGGAGTCATGAAGCTTTTAAGGGACACGAAACTCTCATCAGAGTTAGACAAGGTCACTAGGCATTTTGGAACTTTGAGGATAGTAAGGGAGATTGAAGAACAGACTATTGATTTAGAGTCTTTCTTGGACTTTAGAGATAGAGTTCTAGGGTTAAATGGTTATCAACTTACCAAGGGACAATTCAGATATATCGAGAACCGTAAGTCATGGTTTAAAGCAATTTGCATTAACCTACTTTATGGTTTCCGATGTTCTGAATTCAAAGCCATTCGGAATCTTGATGAACCAGTAACAATTGATGGCGAATATTTCCCAGCATTATCTGACCCTGATAATGAATGGCACGAAATTGTCTTAGGTGATGGGTTTTGGATTACCGATACCAGTGGAAAGCGCCACTATATCACAGTGAAGACTTCCAAGAGAATAACCTGCCCCATGATTCATCCCGATTACCCTAATTTGGTTGAATTGTTAGGGATTAAGGATGCTTCTATAAGAATGCCTGAAGTTACTCCTAATTCTAAATCCAAGCCAGAAACAATTAAAAAATGTTATGTGCATGGAATGAGGGAATCTCTCTTAAGATATATTGACCAAGCGGACCATCCCGGATTTACCCAAACCCACGCATTGCGCCATCTCGCAAATTTCCATGGTACAATTGCAGGTTTAACCGTTGACCAACGTTCGGCAAGTCTAGGGCATTCAAGCCTTATGAATGACACGACTTATAAAGGTCATCAATCTGTTAGCAATAAGCGTGGTTTACTTCGTAGGAGAATCTCCAAGGATGCAGAGATAGCTGAACTTAAACAGAAGCTACAACAAGCAGAGGAAACAATCTCCTCCAGGGAGGAAACCATCCTCTTCCTAAAGAAGGAAAACGCCAGGCTCAATGAACTCCTGGGAGGAAATAATTACTTCTCTGTCCTTGCTGGAGAGTAAGCATGTAGCTTTCTTTTTTCTAAGAAAGCGCTGTTAGCCACCCTCCAGGGGTGATTGCTGTTCTCTCGCGAACTGTTAAGTTTTTGTAAATGCTTTTTCTTTGCCTGAGATATTTTGGGGCATTTATACCCTTGTGCTTCAAGTTCAGCTTCTAACTCCAATAGCTTCTTTTTCCCCGCAGGGTATTTTTTCCCCTTGCCCATTTTCAACACTTGAGCGATGATTTTTGTCCGGCACAGTTCCCCGGATATCAACAGCTCTTTAGCCCGACTGATTTGCTCGTCAGTAAGACTTTTTTTATCCCAATCTTCTTTTCTAGAGTCCCTAATAAGGAAGTCTCCTTCTGGTTGCTTAAAGTCAGGGTTGGGGACATATTGACAGGTATCATAATCAAAGATAATCAGCCCTATTCTTACTGCTTTCAAGACTGCCACCACTCGTCGAGAATACGTCTTAACGCCACCAGAAAAATCTTCTGCGTGGATATTCAGTTTGTGGTGGGCAGCTTGCACTCTACTGAGGATTGGTTTTTTTGGTATTAGGTCCTTTTGTGATACTTCTTTTGTTCCGAGTCCGTTGGCTATGTTACATAAAGCCTGTACCATCTTTGGGGACAGAGGCTCATAGTATTCGTCAATATAATGCATAATAGAACAACAACTTGTTTTGTCTCAAAAAAAGAGAGCCAAAAGGGGGAGAGGAGTCCCCCTGGCTCTCTCAGGTTCTTGCTGTAAACCCCCGATCGCTTCACGGGTAGTTTACGCTTTTATTGTCAGGAATTAGTTCAGGTTTTGTCTAGAGTTTTTCCATTTCAGTTGCTGACTGTAACGATCGCCGTACATTCATGGCTCTGATAGCAACTGCACAACTGCTATCACACGGTGAATCACCGTGTGGTGAGAAATGCGTCTAGCTTCACATTCAGACGCAACTGCTGCCACACAGTGATTCACTGTGTGATGAGGAATGGACGCGAAAGGGACAAGTAACAAGATAAGTTGGATTTATTTCTAATAGCAACTAACATAATTTTCTCTAAGTAATATGCTTTGTATTACCCGAATCGCTGCAACTCTTGTTCTGCAAGGATTCCTTGAGAAGAGTACTTTCTGTACAATAGGTCATTCTAGGGGGTATAACTACTGTACACCCCCAAAATGAGCCGCTATGAGCATGTCCTGAGTAGTACGGGGTAAGGGAGTGCCCCAAAAGGATAAGCCCTGAACCAATGTTTCCCAACCTGGCATCATCTTCAGTCTATTCAAATCACTGTAAGACGACTGTACAGTAGTCATAGAGAGATTGGCGATCATAGGGGCAAAAAAAGGACCGCCTTCTGGCGATCGGGAAAACAGCAAGCAGCTTAGTCTTCATAGTCCTTGAACAAGTCGCAATACTCATCAAAGGTGAGTTGCAAGATGCTTAATATCCCCTTTTGTTGAGTAGGGTTCGTTTTTGGAGTCTTCTTGTAAGTAATCCATTTTTGATAGGTACTTGGCTTAATATTTACTGCTCTAGCAAATTGGACTTGCGTAAGCTTAGTCCTTTCTTTGCGTAACCGCTCCAATGGGTAAATGTCATCCCAGTCGTCACATCCATGTTCAATCTTTTGTTTCGGCTTGGTAAGTTGATTCATGATTCAATCTATAGTTACTATTATCAAAAATTATTAGTTTTCCGATTCGGAAAGTGATACAATAAGGGTATCGGTAACCAAGCCCTCCTGGCTCAGAGCCTACAAGCCTTATTATCGCTTACCTGAAGGCAGTCGCCAAGTGTAGAGGTGCCGATATATTTTTTCGCTTACCCGTAGCACGACAGTGCATTTTTTACTGGCGTAAGCACTATTGAACCTTGAAAACTAGATATCACTGTCATTACTACCAGCACTAGCGCATCTACCTCTACCCAGGGGGTTACTGCCATAACTGGAGGCGACTTCAACCCCTTTGAGCCGATTGGGGGTCGTCTCGTCAGCATGGACAAGGAAACCCTCTCCGGCCTGATACAGAGGTGCGATCGCTTTCATGTAGAGTCACCTTATTCAAAAGGGAGCTGGTTGAAACGACCAGGGAAGAGGTTAACAGACTTCTCTCCCCTCCATGAATGGGAGACCGCCCAAAATTGCCTGACTTTCTATTACTGGACAGTTCCTAGTTCTGGTAAAAACTCTCTCTTTTTGCTCAGGAAGAAATAGGGGTAAATCTCTCTTATAGGAACCCTCTTAGTTCCCCAAGGGATCAACCCCTATCCCTGCAAAGTTCAAGTCGTAATTCCCCCAGAAGTATATCATGAGAATTCGTTGGAGACCCAACCCCCATGGGAGAAGGTTTAAGTCAAACCAAAGCAAGTGGCTCAATTCAGAGACTAAACCTATCCGGCTACCAGAGGTTCTTATTCCTGAAATCTTGGAATATGCCCACCAGTTGGACAAAGGAAATGTTGGTCAAGAATCCGATGAAAGCATCAAGCAAGTCCGCTCTATTTTAGAGGGCTGCTTAGACAGCAAAAAGTACCCAGCCAATAGAGGAGGCGCAATTAAGAAAGAAATCAGGAAAGTCCTAGAGCTTTTGCGATAGCCAAATGCCCCCAAAATGAGGGTAAACACACCTTTTGTCCCTGTTGACCCCACCCTCATTTTGGGATTAGTATAGAAGCGAAAAAAAAAAGAACGAGTTAGGTTTATCGCCTAACTCGTCACAAAATAAAACCATCCGACATTATGCACAAAAATCTTAAAGAGCGAAACCCCTCTCTTAACAGTTCTTCATGTGGGGGACATTCTCGTTCCCCCATTGTATCAGACAGTGATTGGCTTGAGCAACAGTTAAATGACTCTGGCATAAGGAATCCTCTGTTGAGGAAGCAGTTTGAGGTCTGCTTTGAAGGCTTCACTATTCAGGGAATAAGCATTGATGGAGTCAAGCTCAATCCTGACTCTTGGCAGAAGCGCAACCGCTACCCAGAGAAGCATCTCGACAAAGACGGTAAGCCCATCAAATACATCACCCAGAAGAAAAAGCCAGGTGAGGAGCATGGATACTATGATGCTTTCCTCCCTGCCGGATGTGTTGCCTGGTATAGCGAACTAAAGTGGAAATGTTCTGATTTCCTGTCGGGAACTTCAGGAGAGAAGATGGACATCACTCTCTCCCTAGGGCAATTTCTCGTCAAACACCCATCATTCCCCATCATCATTACTGAGGGGGCAAAGAAAGCTTGCTGTGCCTTGGAGAACGGCTATATAGCTATCTCTATCCCTGGTTGCTCCATGTGGCACAAGTCCCAATCCACAGAGCTTGTCCCCACCCTTGATGCCCTATGTGTGAAAGGCAGACCCGTCTATGTGGCTCTCGATAGCGATTTCAGAGAAAAGCCCGAAGTCAAACAGCAGCTCTGGCAACTCTCAAAAGCCCTAGAGAAACGTGGCTGTGATGTCAAGATATGTGTGTGGGAACCAAAGGGTAAAGAAAAAGAAGGAATGGATGACTTCATTGTGGGTGGGAGTGATTTTGATGAGGTGATTAAGGCAGCCCTGACGATTGCACAATGGGAAAAACAGTTCTACAACGACTGCACACGGGTTGTACAGGGCAAAAAACCACACAAGAGAGAGAAGCTTCCCACCCCTGTGGAGTTTGCTATGGAGTTCGCTAACACCGAGCGTTATCGGTGGCGCTTTCACAATGAACAGAAAACTTGGAGGGAGTGGAACGGTCAATATTGGGAAGCTATTCCAGATGAGAAAATCGGGGATGCCATCTACCACAAAGCCAAGACCCGGATTAAGGGAAATGCCTGGGTCAAAGATTGTCAAATCCTCATGGAACGGGAGCTACGACAGTGGAAATGGATGCCTCAATCCCAAACCGTTAAAGCCTTTGCCAATGGAGTAGTGAACATGGGAACCTTGAAACTCTCTCCCCATGACCCAGAGAACTACAACACCAGCATCATTAACCGGGACTGGTGGACTCCAGGAAAAGACCCCATCAAAGACCCCTTGCAAGCCCTAAAGACCTACTGTCCTAATATTTATGAGGCTTGGTGCTATGCCATGGGCGGAGACGAGAAAAAGATGCTCAAGCTCCTAGCCGTCTGCCATGCTGTGATGACCTGGAGATTCTCCACCCTCCAGAAGTTCATTCACTTGATTGGTAGACCTGGAAGCGGCAAGGGTACATTCTCGCGACTGCTAACGGCTTTAGTTGGAGAAGAAAATACCAAGTCCTCCAAGCTTGCCAAACTCGGAAATGATTACGACATAGCCCACTGGATTGATGGGCAGTTGGTCACCTTGCCAGATGAAGGGGCTAAGGTTTCCGATGCCGTCCTAGATAACCTGAAGTCTCTGACTGGTGGCGATAGTATCTCCTACCGTCAAATCTATGGAGCGGTTGCCTCTAGCCCGTTCTATGGCACTCTGCTAATGATTTCCAACGACCCCTTATTTAGGGGGGAGACGGGAGCGCTTAAACGTCGGCTGTGCCTAATTGAGTTTGACCAGCCTATCCCCAATCGTTCCCACTGGGCAGAAGAACTAATGATGAGGGAAATTTCCCAGCTCACCTACTGCGCTCTTGTGATGCCATCCCATCAAGTTGATGAAGTCATCAATGAATTAGGTGAATATGAGATTCCAGAGTTCCGATCCAAACAATGGGAACTGGAGACGGCGGAAAACAGCGTGGCTGATTTCTTGGATACCCAACTAATACCCATTGCTGGATGCAAGACAAGAACTAAAGACATTTATGACGAGTACAAAACCTTCTGTACGGAGACTGGACAGAAGCCTGTCGCCATGAACAAGTTCAGCTCTCGTCTACTGACGGCTTGCAGTTTCGTAGGTTGGGAAGCAGAGAGAGGGTTGAACCGCAACGGTTCTTACATGGTTGGAGTAGACCTGAGAGAGGAAGTCAGAGACATGAACACCCCCACTCCCAGTGAAGTGTTCAAACAAGCAGAGAAGGTTGATAATCGTCATCAACCTTCACAACCTTCACAGCCAGACGGGGCAAGAGATTCAGCCTTCACGCCTACCTTCACGCCCACCTTCACGCAACCTTCACGGGAATCTTCACAGCCTTCACCGACGAAAAATGAATCTGGAATTCCTAGTTCATCCCCAGAGTGTGAAGGTAGTGTTAAAGCTGATGTGAAGGTTGATGTGAAAGCTGAAACCCAGTCAGGGCAAGGGTGTGAAAGCTGCGAAGGTACTTTTCCTAAAAAGTCTCCAGGAAGAGAGTCTTCACAGGAAAATGCCTCCAGTGATTCTCCTCCAGAACTTCGCTTGGGGATGAAAGTCAAGAACAAAAGCCTTGACATGGAACTATTTAATGAGGGTGTTTTGGCTCTTCCTCCAGAAGAAGATGGAAAGTGGGGAGTCTTCTGGGAACACTTTGGCTACAGCAGCAGGGAACATCCAGATAATCTCATCCCAATTGTTGACTGACCTAGTTTAACAATTGATACCAGTAAGAATGGCTTCTGGTCACTCTTACTGAGATTTTGCGGGGACTTTTTTGTACCTAGAATAAGCTCAAGAGAACATAAAGCGAATTTGGTATCCTTATAAGGATTCCAGCTCAAAAGCAGTTAAGTGCAGAAGGTAGGGCAAAGTAAAGCCCTTGAAGCGTCCAACTCTTTGAGTGCGCTTTATCACTCGCTAGGCGGTCAACTGATTTCTTTGCTTCTCTCACTCTGGCATTCATTATCGGCATAGTCAGTGTCACTGTGATTGAGGGTGGTTTCGAGGGGTGAGGTTACCCCCTTATCTCTGAACACCGTGTGAATCACACGGTGACAGCAGTTGCGTCTGAAATTAAGAGGATATTTTTAGGGGTTCTTGGGAGGGACTTTAGTTTCTCTCGGTTTCCTCTTGGGAACCCCCTTGGATTTCTCTATGGATTCCATAGAAAACTCTAATTACTATCTAACTCATTTAACCTATTTCTTGCCCCTTACTTTTGGAGGTGTTATGGTGGTTTTAGGTAGATTTTAGGTGTAGCGATGATTTGTAATCAGCCTGTCAGGAGTGAAAGTTCCTTACAATAAGCCTTTCTCTAAAGAGCTGGTGAGGAGACTCGAACTCCTGACAGGCTGATTACAAATCAGCTACTCTACCAACTGAGTTACACCAGCAAACTCGCGGTGATAGCATTATATCAGAAATGATATCTCCTTGTCACGCCCTAAGTACGGAAAAGAAAGACAATCTCGATAAGATCAAGCGTTTCTAGATGGTTGTGAGGAGTAGAACAATTGAGTGCAAGAGCGAACTTCACTTGGGACACCTATAGATACCTAAAATAAAGATGCAACCCTATAGAATCAATTGGGTGAACCCGATCGCTCTTAAGCTAGATTATTTTCCATAGCCCAGCGAGCCAATTCCGTGCGGTTATGCAAATTGGTTTTACCCAACATATTGGAAACATGGCTCTCTACCGTCCGTTGACTCACATTTAAGATCTCCGCAATTTCACGATTAGAACTACCTTGGGCCACTTTCTGTACTACTTTGCGCTCGGTGGGAGTTAAGGTTACATCTTCAGGAACTTTAGGGAAATTCACTTCGGTATTTCCCCCTTTATACTGATGATGCATCATCCGGGACGCTTGCTTGAGAGAAGATTCCACTTGAGCCACTAGTTCTTCTGGTTCAAAGGGTTTGACCATATAGACATCAGCGCCTTTACTCAAGCCCTTAACTCGATCTTGACTTTGGCCTTTAGCGGATAAAAACAGAACGGGAATCCATGCAGTTTGATCATCTTCACGCACTTTTTGCACAAACTCATAACCGTCCATTTCCGGCATCATAACATCACAGATAATCATGTCTGGAGTTTGATCGTCCAAGATATCTAGCGCTCTTTGCCCATTTTCAGCAGTGGTGACTTCGTATCCCCGGAATTCCAAGTAATCTTGTACCAACAGAATCAGGTTGGGATCGTCGTCAATTAGAAGTAATTGCTTGTGGTCGGTCGTCATATCCGTATCTCCTCGTGTGAATTGATTATAAACTACTATCTTTTCAGTATATTCCTCTAATTCTGGAAAATCAATAGGGAGGATAATCTAATTTCCTCCTTGTCCCAAAATGTCTTAGCGTTTTCCGAGGCTCTGAAACTCAGGGTATCCTAGGAGAACAGTAGTGAATATACTTAGTGTTGGCTGGGTGGATTTTCTTCATTATAGCGTACTTTTGCGGAAATAATCAGAGAATATCATTGAATATTTGCGGGATTTACTTATTTTTTTTCTCTGTTTTTCGGAAAAATCATGATGAAATTACGGAAGAGTTGGGCAAAGGATGAACAAGGAAGGCATAGTCTTCAACGACCTGATTGCCCAGGAGATGGTCCTGAATAATCCGCTCTATCACATCTGGAGTGCAGCTATGATACCAAACTCCATCAGGATAAACGACTAGAATGGGCCCTTTCTGGCAAACTCGTAGGCAATGACTCTTAGAGCGAAAAATACTCATCGGTCGTTCTGGAGTGGGCAGATCCAACTTCAACTCTTTCAAGCGACTTTTGAGATAATCCCAAGATTCAAGACTCTGTTGACGATCGCAACATTTAGGAACGCCCTGATCGGCGCAAATAAAGACATGGCGATCAATCTGAGTTAGACCTAGTGCCTTGACACAAGCACTTAAGGAGTCAGAAGTGGGTTTTTGAGCATCAGATTCCAAGTTCATTCGTAAGACAGAGTAACACGATTAACTTTATCTTACTCAGATTTGGTCGTTTTTCGTGGTTTTTGGCTAGATTTTGGTGATAAATCAGATTTTTTAGGGGAGTCTTTCGGAGGAGGGGGGGCACAAGAGTGCACATCCTTTTCCTCCTTTTCCGTTGCAGATGAGGAACTAGCCAGGGGTTCAGAAGAGTCGAGGGGAGCATCTTCGACAAATAACTCCTCTAGTTCAGCCGCTTCTTCTTGAGAAGAAAAGATGAGAGCGCTTTGTTCATCTAGGGAAGCATTTTCTGGTTCCGGGTCAGCCGTATTTTTAATCCGCCGAATAGGAAAATTAGCAATCAAAGCTGTAGAGCGATCGCTATTTTCAATGGCAAACTCCAGTTGTTCGTCATCAATCTCCACATAGCGAGAGACCACCGCCAAAATATCATTGCGCATGGCGTTCAACATCCCTGGACTAATCCCCGCTCGGTCATAGGCCAGCACCAACTTCAACCGCTGTTTTACCTCCTCGCGACTGGACGGGCGAGTTTTCCAAGGGAAAAGACGTTCTAGAAGATCATTTAACATAGGGAGTGGGCAGTAGGGAGTGGGCAGTAGGAAATGGGCAGTAGGAAATGGGGAAACCGAAATTCACCCAGCTCATCCCTTACGGAACATCTGAAACAAGCGGCTGAAGAAATTTCCTTGGGGGGGAGCCAAATCCAAGAATGGCACTTTTTCACCTTCTAGACGGCGAGCAATATTACCATAGGCAATTCCGGGTAAAGACGACTCTCCAGCGCCAGAAAGCACTAGGGGTTCCCCTCGGTTCGTAGAGACAATCACCCGTTCATCATCCGGAATGATACCCAAGAGGGGAATAGCCAGAATTTCCTGCACATCCTGAACTGACATCATGTCATTGGCTTCCACCATGTTTGGGCGAATGCGATTGACAATTAAGCGAATTTTGCGAATACTATTGGCTTCCAAAAGACCAATCACCCGGTCAGCATCTCGCACAGCCGCAATTTCCGGAGTCGTCACAATCAGAGCCTCTTGCGCTGCGGCGATCGCATTTTGGAATCCCATTTCAATCCCAGCCGGACAATCCACAATCGCATAATCAAAACTGGGACTCAAGCGATGAATCAACTTGGCCATTTGATCGGGAGTAATAGCATCTTTGGTGCGATTTTGGGCTGCTGGTAACAGCACCAACTTTGACTGGCGCTTATCTCGCACCAAGGCTTGTTCCAGACGGCACTCCCCAGCTATTACTTCTACTGCTGTATAGACAATACGGTTTTCCAAACCTAAGAGCAAATCCAAATTTCTCAAGCCAAAATCGGCATCAACCAGGACGACTCGTCGTCCCCGTTGAGCCAGAGCCATTCCTAAATTTGCGGTACAGGTGGTTTTACCCACTCCTCCCTTTCCTGATGTAACGACGATAATACGGCTCATGATGGCGATTTCTTTGGCAGGGTCACGGCAGTTGATTATAGCAAGGCCCTTTAGCCTTTTAACAGATTTAATTAAACTTTGTTCATCGGCTGCTGTCGAGTCTGTTGTTCCCTCTCCCTATGCCCCCATCCTCCCATCACAGCACAAAGCACTGTATATTGTATCGGGATATTGCATCGGGGTTGGCGATGGGTTATTGAATCATATTATTCCCAATTTCTTTTCACCAATGATCTAGCTGTTCTTGTTGAAAATGGGGCACCCCGAGGCTTATTAACTCAACTCATCCTGGAGTGTTTATCTACTGGGATCTCGTTCTGGCCATTTGATATTTTTCAGTGGCACGATGCAGTTTTCACGAAATTATCGGCAAGATTCGGGAATGCGATCAGGAGTGGCGGACTGCCACCAAGACAAACGCGCGGCTTCTAGAATTTTCGGACTATCGCGCCAGTTTTTCGAGACAACTCCCAAGTGAATTTCACTCATTTCATCAGTCGATTGCCAACCCCAGCGTACATCGAGCGGCGGTTTATGGGGATTGGATGAATTTTGAGGGGAGTTGTCATAGCGAAACCAAGCATCAATACGACTACCTGCGGGCAACCGAATGAGGTTGCGATAAACATAGGTATTTTGCCATCCCAAATCCCAATTGGGGATACAAATTAACGGTTTTTTACTGCCGTTGGGTAAGGTAGCAATGGCTTGCATTTCTGCACCAATATAGTGCATATGAGGGGAGATATCGACAAGATCCATGGTTGCAGGTACGTCCATGCTGAAATGTCGCCAATACTGGCTTTCTCCAGCCGGAATATCGAGGTCTTGGGTGCCGATGATTAGTCCCTCAATATATTTCTGCACGGGCTGTTTGGCAAAGTAGAGACCGAGAATACTGCGATCACTCGCTTTTTGACCATTGAGATGATAGTGAATTTCGACAACAAGATCGCCACCTTTTTGCAAGTACATCCCAATATCGGGAGGCAATTGGTAAGGATCGACTCCCGGTGCCCAACCCCCGATCGCGCTGGCACCATCGTAGTCCATAAAACCTCCAGTTTCAGTAGTCGAGAATCCTGGTCGCGGATCTTCGGCATCTAATTTGCGTCCGCGTCCCTCATAATCGATGAAAAAATTAGCATGATGGACGACTGCTGCCGCTCCGGGTTGAAAGTCGATCGCCGTGACCGTTCGATCTTCTAAAAGCTTGCCATCGAGAACGAAGTAGCGATAGATATCTTCTCCGGTTGCCGGGACTTCAAAGGCTTCTGGCATGGGAAACTGGCGATCAGGTTCCCCCAAACGCCACCGAGAGAGCGGTAGATTGGGAGGGGGGGGAAGTTCGGCCAAATTTCCCGCCGGAGTCCCCGCTTCAACCCATACTTTGAGGGTAGCAATCTGTTGTTGGCTCAAAAATTTCTCATTACGAAATTCTCCATATCCCTGTTTGGCTCTCCAAGGAGGCATAAAACCATCTGCTGTCGCTTTCACAATGCGATTGGCATGGGAACGGGCATCTTCATAGGATTGCAAGGGAAATGGGCCAATACCTCCAGTGCGATGACATTCAAGACAATTGTTGTTGAGGATTGGAGCAATATCTCGTGCATAGGTTGGTGAGATTGGCGAATGTTGTGCAGCGCTGAGTTTGGCACATCCAATCGCCGTCATGAGAAGAATAAAAATAAAGATAATGGCGCGAATGTCAGGTTTGTTGAAATTAACGCGGCGCATAGGTTTTAACTCAATGGAGGTTAGCAATGGGATGGGACGATCAAGATAGGTTTAAGGAGATCGCGCGCTAGATTCGTTTTACTATTGATATTATTTTGCCTCGAATAAGACAAGTATGTATCGCAACTTAACACAACTTAACAGTTGGTTCAAATCTTGGACCAAAATCCGATAAATATGCCAGTATTTGCAGGATTATACGCAGAAATCCGGTGTTAGACCACAACTACTAGAACATCTTCTGCTTGAGGGAATCATCCTGCAATACGGATTTATTTTACTGTATGATCTCTACTGTCGTTCCAGGCTGGATTGCACCATATAGTTCATCAACATCTTGGTTTTTCAGGGAAATGCAACCTAAGGTCCAATTATTTTTGCGATCGATGAGATCATCACGGCCTGATGGCACACCATGAATACCAATTTCTCCGCCAATTGTGGCGCTAACTGGGATAATTCCTTGTTGTTTCGCTTGTAAATGTTTGCGCCAAGAGTTAGCATTAGGATAATCTAACCAAATGAATTTAAACCAATCCGAATGAGGATACAGATCTCGTACCTTAAAAATGCCTTCAGGAGTTTTGAGATCGCCTTCTCGAAGCTTATCTCCAGTCGGATTACCTCCCAAAACAACGGGATAGGATTTAATGGGTTGGCGATCGTAATAAAGGGTCAGAGTTCCTTGAGATTTCTCAATAAGAATTGAGGTTTTACTCGTGTCGATTGTTCCAGTATTAAGAATATCTAAAATAGTCCAATTATAGTTTAATAATTGACTATAATCAGGACTCGAATGCAGAGGTTCAAAATATTCTACATTAGCCAAAATTCCCCACAAATGATTGAGCGGAAAAAGGTAACCTCGTTTGATCAGGAGAAAACAAACAATACTGCCTGATAACAATAAAAAAATAACCCAACTAATCGCTTTTCTGTTAGCTTTTTTAATAAGATTGTCAAACATAATCGATTCTCTTGCGAAAAAACCAGATATTTTACTTTTAAACGTTCTATAACAGGAGTTTCCTCTGCTATGCAGTACATCAATAGTAGTTTTTAAAAGCTTAAAACTAGATTGAGCTTATTGTCATTCCCTCCATTTCCCTATTCCTCCACGGAGAGCGAAAAGTGCTGCAACTTCTCTGCCATGAATTTTTATCGCTTACTTTAATTTTTTGATAGCTGTAAAGCCTTCCCATGTTTGACTGAGAAATGCAACTGGAATAATTAAACCAACTGGAGAGCCACTTTGAACCAAATTCAAAAGCCCCGCAATAGCATTGAGTCCCATAAAGCCAACAGCAATTCCTAATGCAAGGATTGATTTGCGTTGTATGAAGAAGCCTAATAATAAATAAAATGCTCCAAATATCAAAAAGGTGAAAGCCAAAAACATACCACCGGGTATTACCGCACTCGAAAAACTTGCTAATAATGCTAACAAGCCAAGAAATATACTTAAGACTCCTACTGCATAAGTAGCACGGTAAGCAGCAGCTAGTTTTTTCAAGTATTCCGATCGTGAGGAATTTTTCTCTTGCTCATCCATAATTGATGATTGTTAGACGGCAATGTGAATCTCAGTAGCTTATCTTATATTATATTATATTGTTTGCTTTTTGTCAATCTCAATCGTCGATCGCGATCATCTCTTCCCCTTACCCTAAAGACAAGAGATGCCTTGTCTTTAGGGAATTTCGGGTAATCGAAGATTATGTTAACTTGCTGATGAAGCCGATGTTTGTTGTTCAATACGTTCCAACATTTTTTCCTTATCTTGACGACGTTTCTTCGCATAAAGTTGAATCGCAGCTACCATCGAAACAACAAGCCCAAAAATTAACCATGTTGTTAAATCTAAAGGCAAACTTCCCTTAAATACAGCCAAAAGAACGATAACAACTAACAATACTGTTGGGGCTTCATTTAAGGCGCGAAATTGTTGACCTGTCCAGTTGCATTCACCAGATGCTAACCGTTTCATAATGCGTCCACAATAGAAATGATACCCCAGTAATACAGTAACCAGAGCTAGTTTAATATGTAGCCAACCCGACTTTAAAATTTCCGGTTCTGTAGAGATCAAACCAATCGCCATTGCCACTGTAACGGCCATTCCAGGCATGGTAATAATATGATAGAGGCGCTTTTCCATAATTTCATATTGCGCCTTGAGAATGGTTTGTGCCGGCTCATCTCGTTCTGAGGCTTCAGCATGGTAAACAAAGAGACGAACTAAATAAAACAAGCCTGCAAACCAGACCACTACACCGATCAGGTGAAATGCTTTAAACCAAAAATAAGCCATAAAAGGTGTTCTTATCGAGCAACTCATCAAGGCGAGTTTAAGATTTCTCTTGGGTCAACAGGGTGATCGCGCAACAAAAGTTAATATACTCTGAGAGAGTAGAGAGTGCGATCGCTGATTGTGTAGTGCCTTGATCTCACTCAATCAGTGCATGAAATGCAAGGGATTTATCCTACTCAAACACTCGATAAAGGTGTTTGAGTAGGATGAACTCCATCTATCCGTGGTAAATCACCGAGCTAAACAGGGGGCTTCATAGGCAGGGCAAGTTTTATAGACAGACGTAATACCATGAGTCTTGGGGTTGTCAAAGATTAGTCGGACTTTAAGTTCCTCAGGAGTTTAAGCTTTTACTCCTGCGTCTTCTAGCGCCTGGTTAAAGTTCTCTGCATACCCTGCAATGAGTTCTGCACAGTCCAAACCGTTGATGATTTTTCGAGCTTGGTAAAAATCAACTTTTTGTCCTTTGTTGGGGTCGCCGATAAAGTTCTTCAACGCATATCCTGTAAAAATACCCAAGAACATCCCATAAAACATGACTATAGCAGAATATTTGGGACTCTTAATAGCATCAGGATCGGCAACAAAATCCGGACTACTGGGGTAAAATTCGCGGACTACAGGAGTTACTTTTGTGTAATTTATGCGTCCAGTTAGTTGAACATAGCCGCGTCCATGAAATCGAGGACCATCGCCGGGTTTGCCACCGTATTGCGGGCCGTTACCTAAGTCCTTTCTGTTGCAATAATTCTCTTGAAAGTAAGCCGTTGAACCGTATTCGGAAATAGGCTGCATTTTTTGAGCTGTCTCATGGTAGGTCGTTGCAAGCATATACGCTAACCATCCAATAGTGCGAATATCCCAGTCGGTCTTTAACTCACCTACGGGTTGTACTGGTGGATCTTCCCAAAAATTTAGAATCGCCTCTATTCCGTCCACTTGGCCTGGGGTGAGATTGCCACTAAATAGGCTATTTCTGATCCGATCGTAAAAAATCTTTCTGTCCATTAAGATTTCCTTCTAAAGAGAATAGACGAGTGTAAGCCTATGGAGGGAGCACTCCTATAAGCTGCTTCTATAAAAAAACGATTGTAAAAGATGATTTCGGAATTTGTTGACTTAGAACCCTTTTCTCAAAGCTATGGCTGATTAACAGCTCTCTCACCAGTTAAACCTATTGCTTCATTACTCAATTGTTGCTTCGAGCAATCCTAACCTACACTTCGTTTATAATCTCAGCATCAAATTAAATGACATCGATCGCCGAGGACGAAGAACATGATGCTAAATTTAGGGAACAGGTGATGACGATGATTCCCGACGGAGCAGTGATCATGATGGATAGAGGTTTTGCCAGTTGGGAATTTATAGAAGAAATGAGTAAAACTCAGACAAAATTTGTGGTTCGGATTAAGAATCATATGAAAACCCAATTTAATCCCCAAAGATATCGAGTGGTATGCTTTCATGATCCAGAAACCCAAACCGAATATCGTCTGGCTACTAATCTAAAAGACATGACGGATGAAGAAGTATCAGAAATTTACCGTAAACGTTGGGATATTGAAATTTTGTGGAAATTCTTAAAGATGCATTTAAAGCTGGACAACTTAATCACTAAAAACATTCCCGGTGTCCGATTACAAATTCTTATGTCGTTAATTGCTTATTTGATGTTACAGTTAATGAAAATTCATAAATTTTATGGGCATACATTACTAGATAAATTTCGTTATTTGCAACTTAAATTAAGTCAAAAATGCTCCCTCATCCATTGGAGCTATGATTAGCTCCCAGAGACTCTTATTTAGTTTAATGTAAAGTTTTATGCCGAAATTCAACACTTCTGGCTGAAACCCTCATTCTGTTGTAACCTGAACCCCCGATTCTCTCGTGAGATTATCCCGAAAACGGTCTTAACTCGAACTGAGGTTAGCATTAGCTTTCAGATAAGACCCCGGCCCCAAATGCTGTAGCTTAGGATAACAACTCCGGTAATGCGCCTCGCTCACAAATAACCACAGAATACGAGTTCGCCGATTTTGGGGCGGTGGGGGGCAGGGAGCATAACCATCTGTGTAAATAATTAGGCCATCGTAATCCCGGTGTTCATCAAGATACGTCAAAACCGGGTGAAAATTCGTGCCACCTCGTCCGGTTAGTTTGACCTCGTGCTTGGCGCGACGGAACGTCATTAAGTCGGCGGTAATCTTGGTATCAAATTGAATCACATCGATCGCCGGTACACCGTAGTTAAAAAAGCGATTCACCACCGAAAATCCCTGCTGTAGCTCTTTCGTTCCCATGGAGCCGCTCACATCAATGGCAAACAGCAAACGGGTGGTAAAGTCACGACGACTACCCATATAGGCGAACCCATAGCGGCGATTGGGTTTCATGCGGGTGAGCCGTCGCTGTTGGCTGAGGATAGAGGTGCGAAACTTGCGTAAAACCGCCCGATAGTCGAGCTTAGGGTGCAGATTGGCTAAGATACGTTCGCGCAATTTGCCGCCAATGCTACCCCAACTGTTATTGGCTTGAGCCATTCTCACTAGATCGTCTAGGCGATCGCTCAATAATTCATCTCGATCCCACTGGTCAGTATTTTCTACACCGCTCAAGTTTACATCAGTATAAACCACCAGGAGATCTGGG
This sequence comes from Roseofilum sp. Guam, assembly GCF_017746735.1. Taxonomy (NCBI): domain Bacteria; kingdom Bacillati; phylum Cyanobacteriota; class Cyanophyceae; order Desertifilales; family Desertifilaceae; genus Roseofilum; species Roseofilum sp. Guam. The sequence goes on from NZ_JAGHZN010000028.1 coordinate 17,311, forward strand.
GGGCGATCACTAGGGATTGAAGTCGGTTCAGATTCACAAGAGCCAGGAGAGCCGGATGCAAGTGCAGCATTCGCTTCCCTCATCTCTACTCCTGGCACTCCAGAGGCTGCTCCCTGTACACTGGAGGACTGTTGGTCGAGCAATTTGTGGTAATAAAACTCGAAGAATAGTTGGTCATAATTGCGATCGCCAAAAACATCCCGCGCCCGAGGAAACGGCAGCTCGGTTTGCAAATATTCCTGGAGTGTTAAATTGCTGGCAGCATAGCTAATCGCCGAGTGCGCTTGGCGACGACTGTAGGGGTGTTTGAGCAGAATTCGTAGAGCTTCAAAGCGCAGGGTGGCTTCCAGGTGGCGATCGCTCAACTGGGCGATAAACTCCGGATTGTACTCAATTCGTCCCCGTTGCACGCGAATCGTTTGAATGCGCGGCTCGGAAACTAAAGCGTGACTTGTCCAAGTTGCCAGCAACAGTGGCTCAACCAGCAACCACTTTTCCACAATCCGAGCAATACGGTGACGGGCGATCTGTTTCATATCAATTAAAACTGAAAAATGGGGGTTGTAGCATGAAAAATGGTATTCTCATTACCGATAACCTATTATCCTTCTGCCGCGCGTTTCGGACTTCGTCCGACATGAACATCTCCGCGAAGCGGAAAGCGCTATATCGTTTTGGCGGCAAAAATCTCGGCGGCGCTCAGTTGCAATTCTGGGAAAGCCAAAGACTCAATCCTCTCGTTTCCGGTAAATAGCGTTACCTGATATTCCCCATCCACCAGTTGGTAAACTGAGAGAGTCGGTTGTTTGGGATTACCAATAAACCGCCGACCACCTAAACCGAGATAATCTACAATCCAGTATTCGGGTATACCCATCAGTTCGTAATCCCCGACCTTCCGCAGATAATCATTTTGCCAGTTTGTACTTACAACTTCTATAGCTAATCGCACGGAATTTCCCTTAGTAATAACCGATTTTTTCTGCCAATGGGGTTCCTCAGCCAGTTGCGCTTTATTGAGACATATAATGTCAGGTTGGTAACCGGATTCGTCATCGAGTGGTTTCAGCAAGCAATCGCCAGGAATTGTACAAGGTAATTCGTAACGGTCGATTTGAACTCCCAGTTTTATCGTTAAAAAACCGATGACGTTAGAATGTTCCCCAGTTGCTAAAGGCATTTTTACGATCGCTCCATTGCGTAGTTCGTATTTACAGGTCGCGTTTTCCGGATACCAGTCAACAAATTCATCGAATGAGATAGGTGTCGTTAGAGTTGCAATCATATTAGGGAATAGGGAATAGGGAATAGGGAATAGGTTTTTCAGGTTCAAACCTGAATCGCCTCCAAATATTCTGACAAGAAGTCAATCAGATCCATCGATTCAGCCACAAAGCCCATAGCATCGCTAAATTTGGGCCCCTGAACCAGGGAGGAAAAATGAGCGATCGCCTCCTGTTGTTTGGCTTTGGCGAGATATTGGAGATATTTCAACAGATTTTTGCGGGCATTCTCCGCTTTATTGTCAGGACAATGCCCGGCATTGAGCCAGAGTAAGACCCGTTCGTTCAAACTGGCAAAGTCCTGAATTTCCAGGTCTTTGAGCTGTTTGGAATGCTTCGCAAATTGCAATAGAAGTTGCTCAGGACTCAGACCCCGTTGGGTAGCCAGGCTTTGGCGAAAGGTGATACTGGCGCGAGTCCCCACCATACCGGCAATCAGTTTGAAGTGAATGTCTTCTAGCTTTGGATGGTTGCGCACAAAATTCGCGACTTTCACCCAAGCGCGGCGATCGGGGGTTTTGACGAGTCCGGCGGTGGCGATCGCCGCATCCGCATCTGGATTGTCGCCATCGAGATAGTCCGGATGCTGTTGGATAAAGGTTAACACTCGCGCATCGATATTGCGATCGGAAGCCCAGAGTAGCCAATCTTCTACTGTTGGCGCAAACTCGTAGAGATTGAACCGCGACACCAGCGCCGGATCGAGTTCCGTCAGTTGATATTCTTCTCCCCCATTCACCGCAGCAATGACAATACTGCCAGGGGGTAGCGCTTTACCGGCTAAGGTTTTGTTGAGGGTGAGGTCTTGAACGGCTTGCAAAATTTCGGGTCGGGCGCGGTTAAGCTCGTCTAGGAAGAGTACCACCGGGCGATCGGGTTCCGGCCACCAGTAGGGCGGTAAAAACACTGATCGCCCCGTTTTCTCGTCTTTGTGCAACAAGCCAATCAAATCCCCCGGATCGCTCATCTGACCCAGAAAGAAGGGGATAACAGGCAAGTTCTGGCGATCGCGGTAGAAATGGCTAATCATTTCCGATTTGCCAATCCCATGCTTGCCCACCAGGAGGATATTTTGCTCCGGTGGAGTCAGTTCCAGAACGTGATAGAGTTCCCTCGCATCAATACGAATCATCCTTTTGTCTTTAATATCAGATCCGGTTGATTGGTTAACAAGCGAGCAAGATGCTTGCACTACCAAAACCCTTAGATCGAGGCGTAGCGGGAGCGTCTTGCTCCCTAGATTTTTTATTATAGTATTTTACGATAGTTCATTTGAAAATGTCATGACAACTTTTAATTGGGAAAGCCTACTCAAAGAACTTAGTCACAAACTGATTGAGGGACGTGGAGAATATGACACATGGGAATTGACTCCAGAAATCCTTGCATCCAGATGGTTGGGCAAACCAGGCGCATCAGAAGATCAAATTACTTTAGCTGAAACTCGTTTAGAAACTCGATTTCCGCCATCTTATCGGGAATTTCTCAAGATTTCTAACGGTTGGCGCAACTCAGATTGGACCGATTTGCAGCTTTGGTCAACAGAGGAAATAGAGTGGTTTTCTATAAGAAATCAAGATTGGATCTGGCCACTAGATACGGATGAAAGACCTTCAGTACCGGATGATCAATATTTTGTTTATGGTGAAGCTCAAGATTGCGTTCATTTAAGATGCGAATATTTACAAACTGCCTTGGAGATTAGTAGCAATAGCGGAGATGGTGATATTTTTCTATTAATTCCTGATGTTGTTTTTGAAGATGGAGAATGGGAGGCATGGCACTTTGGGAACAAACTTCCAGGGGCTAATCGATATCGTTCATTTTATGAATTGATGTTTGAAGTTACAGAACAAGGTCGCTTTATTTATTAGGAAATTAACAGGGTCTCTTATATCTTCGGTGAAATCGGGACAATTGTATCTCTCTTCTGTGACTTTCGCTAGGGCAAATTCTGAAACCTTAATATAGCAAGGCTTTCACAAAAACGCGAGATTTTTGAGTTTCTGTTAGTTGGCGATCGCTGAATATTATGTCCTGATTGAGTTTTGGGATTTGACTTTGATTTTTCTTTTCCCAGAGTGACAAAACAGGGTTAACTGGGTTTTTCTGAATTATTGGAGAGTCTATTCTACAAATCCTGATGACGAATCCAGCCAGAGCGGCCGTAGCCCCGCTTAAGACGAGTGGTAAAACGAACGCCGGTGTTGTAAGTCTCGCGCAGAGTCTGAATTGCAGTTCGTAATTTGGGTAGCACTTCCTTGAATTGGTTAAAGGGAATCAAAATAGCAAAATAGTCGTTGTTGTCAGACAGACGAATAATCAGCTTGAGCTTAACTGTATCGACTTCGGTGGCAAAGTCAAATTGATCTTCTTTGGCTATTTTACGCACCTGAGCCAAGATAGCTTGCACTTTCAAGTCTTTCTGTTTTTGGCGCTTGGCAGCCTGTGCTTTTTGCCGGTCAACCCTCTGGAAAAATGCTTGAATGAGGGCAACTATCTCACTGATGTCTGAAACGGGGGCAGGCGATCGCTCTCCTCCTAACTCTACCCAGAGCTGTTGCTCCGGACTCAAGAGTAAATGTAAATGGGTGTGATTTCGATACCAACGCTCGCTGGATTCTTCGAGCAAAATACAACAACAGAGGGTATTGCTGGGAGGCTGATCTGCACTCGATCCCCTTTGGAAACGATGGTAATGGTGACAGTTATCATGCCGCTCTGCACCAGCGAGAGGCTCAACTCGCGCCAATAAGTCTTCTGCTAGATCTTTAGCCTGTTCGGGATTAACGCTAAGGGGTTTTTGCCCGGATATATTCTCCCGGAGGAGCTTTTGCAAACTTCGTGATGTGATGGACATAAGATCAACGACCTTCTTTCACTCAGATTCGGCAATTTTGCGATCGCGAAGCGACTGGGCAGGAGTATCGCTACTAGCACACCCTCAATTATATCGACTGGCGATCGATCTCCGCTCAACATCCTCATTCCCAGTAGATGATAGCGATCGCCCCAACCCAACAAAGAAACCGGGTTTCTCCCATAACTTCCGACTCTCAACTACCATCTGGCTTGAGAAACCCGGTTTCTAGACCTCCCGCGATAAAACTTTAGTCAGAAAAGAACGCCCACCTCTTAGGAAGAAATACCCAACCTTTATCATGAATCAATTTTTGCTTTTCTGCTGGTGATAAAAGAACGAGGTATAAACTAGGGGGGACATCGCACACCTCAAATTGATAACCCGTCTTCGCGATCGTTGGATTAATTTGTCCAGCTAAAACCAAGGGTTCATCTAGAGGATCTAGCGGAGTCAAACTATAAGGTTTACCATTCAAGTTAAAACCAATAGACTCTTGTCCTAGCTCAATAATATGCTCTGGCATAAACTGGCCGCGAGAAATCTTAGATAAAGCCCCTAATGTTTCCATTAATACGGGTAAAGTATAGGGCGGAGGGAGTTCTCCATAGAAAAGCTGTGGGGTTATCCCAATAACTCGTTGGCTATCCAGTTTCAGGAGTTTCCAATCATTCTCCCAATCAAACAACTCTGCGACTCCACCTTGATAGAGTTCTATTTGTCTGCCAATAATTGCCATGGCTATAGATTCATCAGGAAGATCATGATATTCAGTAAAGAAACCGAGATCGCAGTAGTATCTGATTTTTTCCAGAAAACGGGTTTTAGTATTCATTTTTTAATAAGTTAACATTTTGGATATCTACAGTCCATGCTCTAACTCAAAAAGGAGTGTATGCATATGATTCTTACCAAACTCAAAACAATGCTCGAAATCGTAATCATTCCAGTCCCATAATTTCTTTTTGATCATTTTTTTCTTTTCCTCTTCAGATAAGGTAATTATAGCTAGTTCGTTATAATACTCTGGACAATAAAACTCAAATTGGTATCCTGTTCCTACAATAATTGAATTGATTTGTACGGCTATCATGAACGGATCATCTACCTCTCCTTTGAACTCAAGCGTATAGAGTTTTCCATATAAATTAAATTGAATCACTCGCTTCTCTATCTCGATAATATTCTGAGGTATAAACTTGCTACGAGAAATTCTCGATAAGTCTCCTAATGTATGTAACAAATTCTCGAATGTATAGTTTGGCCCAGAATCTCCATATAAGACATCCAATGCTCTATAGATAACTCGTGTGCTATCTAGTCGAATCATTTCTCCATAACTTGCTTCAAGAAATAATCGCTTCGGCTGTCTACCATCATCCATGGAAAGACAAAGAATTTCAAGCATCAGAGCATCATCACTAAGATATCTATATTCGGCAAAAAAGCTAATATCGAACAATTGTTCAACTGTCTGAATAAAATACTTCTTGTGATATTTTTTTTCGGTTTTATCTTCAGTATCGACTTCTAATATGTAATCTTTTTTCAGAAGCTTCCAATATTTTTTGTAACCCAACAGCTTGGTTATATCGCCTGTATCGATATCTACTTGTTTGCGACGAATCATTTCTATGGCTTCCACAAGCTTCCAATCATTTTCGTCACTATAGTTTTGGTAACCAAAATTTTCGTCACCAAACAAGTCGGCTATACCCTCTGGATCGATGTCTGCTTGTCTACTAATAATTTCTATGGCCATCTCTTCATCTGAAAGATTGTAAAATTTTGTATAGATTTCGATACCGCAGTAGTATCTTATTTTTTCCAGAAACCAATTTTTAGTATTCATGATGCAAATTTAGAATTTAGGGTTCATCCAGAAGTTATTAAATGTCCAGCCTGTTTTATCGATAATATCTTGTTTTTCCTTTGCCGATAAGAGAAAAAGATACATATCGTATAAGGCAATCCATTCTAACAACTCAAACTGAAATCCAGTGTCTGAAATTATTGGATTAATTGCTCCAGCTAAAATAAATGGATCGTCTGGAGGAAAATCAATCGTAAGACTATGGGTTTTAGCATTTAAATCAAATTGAACTGACTTATTCCCTAGCTCTACAATATTCTGTGGGATAAATTTTCCACGAGAAATTATAGATAACTTTCGTAATGTCTCTAAAAACAAATTGAACCTATAATCTGGCGGTTCTTCTCCATATAAAAACTCAAGTGATGCATAGCAATGAGGCAACATCCAAAAATCATCAAAAAGTCCATCTGTGTCTTCAGCTAGTTTTTGTTTCTCGTCTTCAGACAAGAGAATAACATACACCTCATATCCGTCATATCTCTGATTTATTGGAGTTCCACTTAATAATTTAAACTGATATCCTGTTTCTAAAATTATGGGATTGATTTGCCCAGCTAAAATTGAGGGTTCATATGGAAATCCATTGAGCATAATTCTGTGATTTTTCCCTTCTAAATTAAATTGAATACAGTTATTATCTACTTCGATAATATTTTCAGGGACGAACTTACCACGAGAAACTTTAGATAGCTTTCCCAAGCTATCCAATAATGTATTGAAACTATACTCTGGTGCTTTCTTGCAGTTTTTATCAAGTAATGTATATTCCTCTAGCTTTTCTTCGCAATCTTCATCTGGTAATGTATCTTCTTCTCGTATTTTTTTGCAATCCTCATGAAGTAATTCATTATCTTCATAATCTTCATCATCAAATAATAGATCGGATAATATATACAAATTATCCTCTGTATCCAAATCATCCTCTAGTGTTTTTATCCACTCTTCAAGTGAGGGACAACAGAGAATTCGCTCCGTATCTACCTCTAGCATTTCTCGATAGTTTCCTTCCAGAAATAATGTCTCTGGGGAGCGATCGCAATCTATACTGAGACAAATAATTTCTAGGATCAGAGCATCGTCAGAAAGATGGCGATGTTTGGCGAAAAAACCGAGATCGCATAAGGTTCTAGCTTTTTGGAGAAAATGACTTTTTTTATATTCGACTTCCCCTGCATAATCTCCCCTGTAGATGGGTAATAAGAAATCCTTCAATGTTGGCGAGATTCCAGTGCCTGAACCTCCCTTATTCAGCATGGGGTCTGGGTATCTATAACCTTGCATTTTTATCCGGAAATGATACAATTCCTGACTAGGATATCCTGCCATTGATTTTTTTGTCAACTGCTTGAACTTTTACAAATCCTTAGTTGACATTTGGTAATATTGCGATTCCTCCAGAAAGCTTCGCTAACGCGGCAGCGATGGGTCGCATTATCGCGAAGCGACTGGGCAGAAGTATCGCCCCCAACCCACGCTCAATTAGATCGACTAGCGCTCGATTGATTATTGTGTCAACTTAATAAACCTTTACAAATCCTTAACCTTGAGTAGAGTTACCGTAACTAGAGATACAACAAAATTGCAGAGGATGAGTGAATAATCATCATTCACGATTGAGGAGGATTGCCTGTGAATGCAGCCGAACAAGCAAAAAACTTTGAAGTCGCCAGCCAAATAGCTACCGTCATCAACCTGTTGAAGTCCCAGTTTCCGGATGCGCGGGTGGATATGAAGCCTTGGATGAACGATCCGTGTACCCAAGAACTCGTCGATCCTGACTCCATCGATCTGGGCTTCCATTTTCCTGGATTTAGTCGATCTTTCCAAAGTCGTTCCGTGCTGATCCAGATTCGCTTTCATCACGATCGCCTAGAAAACGCTTATCGAGCGATCGGCATTGAGGTAACTGGATACAGCCACAAAGGGCAACAATGGCGATTCTCCACCGTGGAGAATTGGCACTTTGAGGGCGAAACCCAACCCAATCCCGACACCGCAAGCAAATTGAAGCAGTTTTGCCGTCAAACCTTAGCACTGTTCAATCGCGGCGATCGCACAGCATAAAAACCCATCATCCTAGCAAGATGAAAGTTTGATTTCCTAAAATCCCAAAAATATCTTAATATTGTCTCAAGACTGGATTTGTCATTAGACAACTTGCTGATAACCACAACCATCTTAGGAGGACAAGTATAGTATGGCCCTCGTACCCATGCGACTTCTGCTCGATCACGCAGCCGAAAACAACTACGGTATCCCAGCATACAACGTAAACAACATGGAGCAAATCCTGGCCATCATGCAAGCTGCTGATGAAGCCGATAGCCCCGTAATTCTGCAAGCTTCTCGTGGTGCTAGAAAATATGCAGGTGAGAACTTCCTCCGTCACCTGATTCAAGCCGCAGTTGAAAGCTATCCCCATATTCCCATTGCTATGCACCAAGACCATGGGAATGCTCCTGATACTTGCTATACCGCTATGCGCTATGGTTTCACGAGCGTCATGATGGATGGTTCCTTAGAAGCTGATGCCAAAACTCCTGCCAGCTTTGAGTACAACGTTAACGTTACTGCTGAAGTTGTTAAAGTTGCTCACTCCATTGGGGTTAGTGTTGAAGGAGAACTCGGTTGCTTAGGTTCTCTGGAAACTGGACAAGGTGACAAAGAAGATGGTCATGGGTTTGAAGGAACGCTCTCTCACGATCAATTGTTAACTGATCCTGACGAAGCTGTTCAATTTGTAGAACAAACTCAAGTAGACGCTTTAGCTGTTGCGATTGGAACCAGCCATGGTGCTTACAAATTCACCCGCAAACCTACTGGTGAAATCCTAGCAATCAGCCGCATTGAAGAAATCCACAAGCGCCTGCCTAACACCCACTTGGTTATGCATGGATCTTCTTCTGTACCTGAAGATTTAATTGCCATCATCAACCAGTATGGTGGTAGCATCCCTGAAACCTACGGCGTACCCGTTGAAGAAATTCAGAAAGGAATCAAGAGCGGTGTGCGTAAAGTTAATATCGACACCGACAACCGGTTAGCCATTACCGCTGCTATCCGCGAAGCGGCATCTAAAGATCCTTCTAACTTCGATCCTCGCCACTTTATGAAGCCTTCTATCAAGTACATGAAAGAAGTTTGCTTGGATCGTTATCAACAGTTCTGGACTGCCGGTAATGCCAGCAAGATCAAACAAGAAACCTTGGATGTTTATGCCGTTAAATATGGCAAAGGTGAATTAAACGCAACCACCAAACAAGTAGCTGCTGTTTAATTTTTCTTGAGTATTTGCTCTTCGTTTGTTCCTAACTGTTCACTGATATTATGGATGGGGATGAATCTTCGGGTTCATCCCTTTTGTTTGATGTTATGACGCTTTGCGCTAGGGAATAGGCTTTTGGTACATATATAGTTAATTCAATTAATACTGAGACACTCTAAGAGTGTCTACAATAACGGTATATGTAGGGGCGAAAAATTTTTCGCCCCTACAAAAATATCTCACTGTTATTTGAATTGACTATAGCTTTGAGGATTCAACACTGTCCCTCATAACGCAAGCAAAGCGCTGTAGGTTGTAAGAACGAACAACGGTTCGCCCCTAAAGGTTGCGTACTTAAACCTTGAAATTGGCCGTAATGCGACTCATAGCTTCCTCCACATTTTCCCGACTGTTGAATGCCGAGATACGGAAGTAACCTTCTCCAGCAGCACCAAATCCCGATCCGGGAGTCCCCACGACATAGCACAAATTGAGCAATTTATCAAAGAAGTCCCAACTCGAGAGTCCTTGGGGGGTTTTTACCCAAATATAGGGCGCATGAACTCCACCATAAACGGTTAATCCAGCATCGGAGAGCTTTTGACGGATAATTTGGGCATTTTCCAGGTAAAACTTGATTAAGCCTTGAACTTGGCTTTGTCCTTCTGGAGAGTAAACCGCTTCTGCTCCACGCTGTACCAGATAGGAAACGCCGTTAAATTTGGTGGATTGGCGACGATTCCACAGTTGATGTAGGGTGACTTCTGCACCGTCAGACGCAGTGACTTTTAAGCTTTTGGGAACGACGGTATACGCACATCGAGTTCCTGTAAATCCCGCATTCTTGGAGAAGGAACGAAACTCGATCGCACATTCCCGTGCGCCTTCGATTTCATAAATAGAATGGGGCAGCTCTGGATCGGTAATAAATGCTTCATAGGCAGCATCAAAGAGAATCACGGAACCATTGGCTCTAGCGTAATCGACCCAAGCTTTCAGGTCAGCCTTAGATGCGGTTGCCCCCGTGGGATTATTGGGGAAACAGAGATAAATTAGATCTACGGGGCGATCGGGAATTTTGGCAGTAAAGTTGTTCTCGGCTGTAATGGGCAGATAGAATAAGCCTTCATATTCGCCCTTATCATTGACTGGTCCAGTATGACCCGCCATGACATTAGTATCCACATATACTGGATAAACCGGATCGGTAACAGCAATGGTATTACCCTTGCCGAAAATGTCCAAAATATTGCCTGTATCGCACTTACCGCCATCGGAGACAAAGATTTCCGATGCATCAATCTCACATCCCCGTGCTTGGAAATCCTGACTAGCAATCTTTTCCCGTAACCAAGCATACCCCTGTTCTGGGCCATATCCTTTAAATGTAGCCCGATCGCCCATGTCCTCCACTGCCTTAATCATTGCTGTGCGGCAAGCTTCGGGTAAAGGTTCCGTTACATCTCCAATACCTAGCTTAATAATGGGAGCATCCGGATTAGACTCAGTAAACACTCTCACCCGTCGGGCAATTTCTGGGAATAAATAACCCGCCTTCAACTTGAGATAATTTTCGTTAATTGTGACCATTGTGGCTTTATTGAGACTCTTTCTATCAGCTTAGGCGTAAACCGGTATCATAGGAAGATCTGCGATCGCCAGTCATGAGTAGATGAGCTAGTCATCTTTGAGTTGGGTGAAGGTAATGTCGAGTAGGGCAGGTTAACATTGAGGTGTAACCCACCCCCACAGATTATGCTTTCTTCAGCCAGCTAAACATAGCTCGTAGGTCTTTCCCTACCTCTTCGATGGGATGTTCAGCTTCTTGACGGCGCATGGCATTAAATCCAGCTTTACCCGATTGATTTTCTAACACAAATTCACGGGCGAATTGACCGCTTTGAATTTCTTCGAGGATTTTCTTCATTTCGGCGCGGGTTTCGTCGGTGATAATCCGATGGCCGCGAGTATAATCGCCATATTCAGCCGTATTGGAGATACTATCGCGCATTTGGGCCAAGCCGCCTTCGACCACCAAGTCTACAATTAACTTGACTTCGTGGAGGCATTCAAAATAGGCTAATTCCGGTTGATATCCTGCCGCTACCAGGGTTTCAAAACCGCTCTTAATTAGGGCACTTAAACCACCACAGAGGACAGCTTGTTCGCCAAATAAGTCAGTTTCAGTTTCTTCGCGGAACGTGGTTTCCAGGATACCCGCACGAGTACCGCCTACACCTTTAGCATAAGCCATGGCGCGATCGCGAGCTTGTCCGGTTGCATCTTGATAAACCGCAAATAAACAGGGAACTCCTTCCCCTTGTTCATAGGTTCGCCGCACCAAATGTCCCGGCCCTTTTGGCGCTACCATAATGACATCTACATTTGCTGGAGGAACCACTTGACCAAAGTGGATATTAAACCCATGGGCAAAGGCTAAAACATTACCTTCACTCAGGTTCGGGGCAATTTCATTCTGATAAACCGTCTTTTGCACCTCATCCGGCAGTAAAATCATAATCAGGTCTGCTGCTTTCGCGGCATCCGCAACAGGTTTAACCGTTAACCCGGCAGCTTCTGCTTTGGCTGTTGACTTACTCCCCTCATACAACCCCACAATCACATTAACCCCACTCTCCTTTAAATTCAGCGCATGGGCATGTCCTTGGGAACCATAGCCAATAATGGCAACAGTTTTACCGTTCAGTAAATCTAAGTTAGCATCCGCGTCGTAGTACATCCGGGCCATAATCACGATTCTCCTTGGTGATTGATTTGTATTTTATGCCAGCCTTTAAGTGTAGCGCGTTGTGGGGAAAAAGGCAAAAGGTAATAGGTAAAACGGCTTCACGTCCATAGAGACTCAACCGCACACTGAAACTCTGGTAAAAGGGGACTTGTGAGGGTATCTTGGTCAGATAGGGTAACAGCTTTTTCTAAACGGGCTTGGTTACGGCGATAGATTTCAATTTCTCGTTGCTGATAATCAACGATCCAGTATTCTCGCACTCCTTGCACAGAATACAACTTTAACTTATTTTGTCGGTCTTGCTTCTTCTCCTTCTCTAACATCGATAAAACCTCAACCACCAACTCTGGCGCACCCCTCAAATGTCCATCATTATCCAAAAGCTGGGCAAGACGTTTATGGGAGATCCAAACTACGTCAGGAATCACATAATCACTCTCAAAAAAGATAATTCCAGGACCAAATACAGCTTCTCCCAAACCTGTTTTTTCCGACCATATATTTAAGCAGATACAGATTTTTCCCATAACCATTTGGTGATATAAATGGGGCATTTAATTCCTGAATAATTCTCCATCAATAATCTCATACCTGATGCCATTGTCGGGGAACCCTTCTAAATCTTTACTTGTCCAATGGACAGCGTTTCCTTCTGATGAAATCATGGTTACAGGGCATCTATAACAAGAGTTTAACTTTATGTTTTGTGAATTCAAATAGCGATTAGTCTTCCCACAATACTTCTAGAGGACACTGAAAGTCTGGTAAAAGTGGACTGGTGAGCGTATCCTGCTCAAATAGGGTGACAGCTTTTTCTAAACGTCCTTGGTTACGACGATAGATTTCTATTTCTCTTTGCTGATAGTCAACAATCCAATATTCTCGCACTCCTTGCACAGAATAGAGCTTTAACTTCGTTTCTTTGTCTCGCTTTTTATCCTTCTCTGACTTCGATAAGACCTCGATCGCCAACTCTGGCGCACCAGTTAAATGTCCAGCATCATCTAAAACTTGAGATAGACGTTCGCGGGATATCCAAACTACGTCAGGGATAACGTTATCACTATTGGAAAAAATAATCCCCGGACAAAAGGATGCTTGTCCTAAACCTGTTTTTTTTGACCAAATTCGTAGTTCTGTATAAATTGCTCCAGAAATATCTTGGTGATTCCAATGGGGTGATTTAGTCATGAATAATTCTCCATCAATAATCTCATACCTCGTGCCATTGTCGGGGAATCCTTCTAAATCATCAATTGTCCAACGGACGGTTTTTACTTCTGATGAAATCATGGTTACACTCAGCCTCTAGAGAGTTGCCAGGGATGGGATAGGGTTCGTCTATGTTAGCGTATTATATGAGCGATCGCCTTTGAGCCTTTGAGCTATAATTCTCTAAATCTATCCTAAGCAAGGGTAACCGGTGGAGTAAGTGAACAAAATGCCTACTGCCGATCAGCTAGAAAGTTTGTATCGGGTGAGCTATCAATTAACATTCATTAGATATTGAGTTTGAGATCGTGCCTAATGGGGAGGTATTCTGATGTATCCAGTCAATTTTGAGGCAATGCAGTGATGACGAATTAAAACGTTACTTTCTCAGCAACCGCGAAGATAAAATGGCTTTTCAGGCTTATTTGGACAGATTTAACCAACGTCCAAAATCACTGATTGCTAGTCCAAATGACCCCAATTTTGACGCGAAGATTCAATCAGCCATTCGGGAAAAACTAAAAACGTTAGAGAGCAATTAGCAGAGCTTTGAGGCAATGAATGACCCAACAAGAGGTATGGTAAGGCTAGTTGGATCGCATCTTACTCATAATTGCCCAAATCCTCAATGAAATATTGGGCAGTGTGGTTTTCGCCTTTGATGGTTTCACCACGACAATTGACTATAACTGTTTCAAAGTCGAACACTATTAGTTTCTTGCCACTGAGAGATAATTGACTCATGATCACTTTTTAAATTCTCCCTATCTTTAAGAAAGTAAATACCAACTTTTCAATTGCCTATTGCCTAGCGCTTCGCGCTATAGTGCATATTTAAGGATTTGATGGTGGGCAGGGTTAAAGTTGTCGAAAGTGACTCAATCGCTAATCCTCCTGCCCACCTTACGATGATTTCAATTCCTAATTTTCGACTCTAATCGATATTCATGTCCAGGGAACACTTCAATTTGATCTGGCCCTGCATTAGTGGTTTCCACACAGACAAACCGAAGATAATCATCATCACTTAAATCGTCACATTTAGCAGCTTTTTCAGACCAAGGATTCCAGACAACAGCGCTGCTACTCCCTTTAGAAAGGATCTGAATCTGGCGTTTCCAGGTGGAATCATCAATCGCTAACTTAGGTGGAACATTCATGTAAATGCGATCGACTTCTGAGTCAATCTCTACTACTCCAGCTTGAGATTTTTGCACTCCACCCTCTACTTTATCAATATATTCTGTTCTATCTAAGCCCAAAATCCTGACTCCATCAATATTGCCGACCTGGAAATAGGTATGTAAGGCTTGGGTAATTGTAAAGGGTTCATTCCCTTGGTTACGAGTAATTAAACCCACGGTTAAGGTATCACCAACGACAATGTCAATGACTAATTCCCAAGCATGGGGCCAAAGTTCGCGGGTTTCTGGGGTATCGGTTAATCCTAACTGGATTTGGGTTTCTCCTCCTGGAGTCGTTCCGGTGGACAAAACTGACCAAAACCGATTGCGTACAAACCCGTGACTGGGAAGTGTTGAGTCTTCTGGATGGGGGCCAAACCAGGGCCAGCAAACGGGAATTCCACCGCGCAGTCCTTTTCCCGCTTGGATGCGTGCGCTTTCGCTCAGAAACAGGAGATCCTCCGCTTCAGTCATGGGTTGAAAGGAGAGGACATGACCCCCATAAAGGGCAATGGTAGCCTTGGCGAAGTTATTCTCAATTTGGATAATGGGAAAGCCTTCTACTTCTTCAGGAACCGATATAATGCGATCGGGTGGGAACTCGGTTGTGCCATCAATAAATTTGAGTTGGCCGTCAATTGCATAGCGATCATTGAGTTGATTAATCATAAAATAAACCTGATAATTGAGTCTCAAATGTACCTAGCCGCTTGGCTTTTTATTCCATTATTATCCACCAATCATGCTTCATGGTAAATGCTAATTCTATACCCACCGGATTAACGGACGATCGCGTGGAAAGCCTCTATCGGTCCGGCTTGCATAATAATGTTAATTTACCCAATAGTCGCTCCTATCAAGATATTTTACGCGAAACCGTGTTTACCTTCATTAATGGGGTATTCTTTTCGATTTTTATGCTGCTGATTTCCCTGGGACGCTACAGCGATGGAGCGATCGTGATTGCAGTGTTGTTTAGTGCGGTGATGGTGAGTGTCTGTCAGGAAATTTGGGCGAAACGCAAGTTAGACCGAGTAGCGTTGTTAACCCGTCCGCGATCGCTGGTAATGCGCAATGGTCAAGAATGCATCCTCGATCCTCGTGAACTGGTTCAGGGGGATGTGCTGCATCTGGTTCCTGGAGAGCAAATCATCCTTGATGGAGAAGTGTTGCAGGGACAAATTGAGGTGGATGAGTCTCTGTTAACGGGGGAAAGTGATGCCATTGTCAAAAAACCGGGCGATCGCCTGCTCTCTGGCACGTTTTGCATTAGCGGCAATGGGTATTATGAAGCGCAACAGGTGGGGAAGGAAACCCTCGCTTATCGTCTGGCTTCGGGGGCTAGGGCGGTGCGACAGGTGTATACTCCTTTACAGGAGCAGATCAATCTGGTGATTCGCATCTTTATTTTGGTGGCTGGGTTTCTGTGGATTTTAGTGGCGATCGCTGTTCTCAGTCGTACTTTATCGGTGAGCGATGGGGTGCAAAAAGCGGCAGTAATCTCCAGTTTAGTGCCTGCGGGCCTCTATTTATCGATTACTCTAGCCTATGCTCTGGGAGCGGTGCGGATGCTAGATCGAGATATTCTGATTCAACAGGCGAATTCTGTGGAATCCCTGAGCCATGTGGAAATTCTCTGTTTGGATAAGACGGGAACGCTAACCGCGAATCAAATTGAAGTGCATCAGTTAGAGGCAATTAATGGTGAAACGGAGCGTCTAGAGCAGGTTTTAGGCGTTTATGCCGCAAGTTCGACGACTCAAAACGCCACCAGTGAGGCGATCGCT
The DNA here is from genome assembly GCF_017746735.1 of Roseofilum sp. Guam. Classification (NCBI taxonomy): domain Bacteria; kingdom Bacillati; phylum Cyanobacteriota; class Cyanophyceae; order Desertifilales; family Desertifilaceae; genus Roseofilum; species Roseofilum sp. Guam. Next base: position 33,527 of record NZ_JAGHZN010000028.1, read on the forward strand.
CGTTATTCTCCCCGTTCCCCACAATCGGTTAAGGAGGAAGTTCCCTTTACGTCTGCACGCAAGTGGAGCGGGTGTATTTTTGCTCCTGGGACAGAACAAGGAACCTATGTGCTAGGCGCTCCGGATATCCTAGCGCGCTCGATTCCCCTTTCCGAGGATATCCGGGAAACGATTCACCAGTGGACGGAACAAGGCTATCGCGTCTTGCTGTTTGCCGGTTCTCCAGAGATTATCAACCTTTACGATACTCCTTTGGAGTCGCTTCGCGAACGCGACAATACGCCCACGATTCCCCCTACCCTTGCCCCTTTGGGATTGGTAATTTTAGGGGATAAATTGCGTCCGGGAGTGTTAGAAACGCTGCAAGGATTTCAACAAGCAGGGGTGCAACTGAAGATTATTTCGGGTGATTATCCGCAGACGGTACAGGCGATCGCCCGTCAGGTGGGATTAGAGGGCAATTTAGCGATGATTTCGGGAGCGGAGTTAGCCCAAATTGAACCGCAAAAATGGCCGCAAGTCGTGCAAGACTATACCATTTTCGGGCGGATTACCCCCGATCAAAAAGCGCAATTGGTGAAAGAATTGCGGCAAAAAGGGATTTATGTGGCCATGATTGGCGATGGAGTGAATGATGTTTTATCCCTGAAACAAGCGAATTTGGGGATTGCCATGGAAAGTGGCAGTAAAGCAACCAAAGCGGTGGCGGATTTAGTGTTATTAAAAGATTCGTTTGTTTCGCTCCCCTTTGCACTGTTGGAAGGGCAACGAATTCAAAACGGAATTCAGGATGTATTGAAGTTGTTTATTATCCGCATTTTTTCATTTACCTTACTCATTTTAGCCACCGGTCAAGTGATTGGTACATTTCCCTTATTGAATAAACATAGTGCTTTGGTGACTGCGCTTTCTGTCGGCTTTCCAACCATGAGTTTGCCCATTTATGCGAAACCGAGAGGGGAACAGGATGGCAATCGGGTTCGCGCTCTTTTTCGGTTTATTTTACCCGCCACATTATCAGTAACTTTAGCCGGATTAATCGTTTATTTAGGCTATTTAGTCACCAGTGTTTGGCGAGCGGTGAGTCAGGGTGGGATGGTGATTGTCGATAATGAGTTATTAGCTATTCCTCGCAGCGCGTTAGTCACCCTCTTAATCTTCTGTGGCTTAACGTTAATGCTGTTTCTCAAACCCCCAACGCGGTTCTGGGTAGCCGTGGAACCCCTGAGCGGAGATTGGCGATATACGAAGGTTGCAGTGAGTTTGTTGGGGTTATACGGGCTGATTTTGGCGATCGCCCCCGTGAGAAACTTCTTTGACTTGACGCTATTATCAGCATCAGATTACGCCTTTATTCTGGCGATCGTTTTGCTGTGGATCTATCTCCTGCGCCTCACCTGGCGACGGAAATGGTTAGAGCGTTTCTTGGGGAAATTTCATTAATCGAATGCTTTATATCAAAATGGTGCAGATAGGGACATAAGCGATAGAAGTACTTTAGTTCGCGGAATGTTGTAATATCTTAGCCCAAATAGCCTCATAATACTCATCAATAGGAATTTTTTTTATCTCCTGAACTTCTAGTCTAGAATCAGGAGCAATTATCCCCCTAATTGGAGAGGATGCTCTTCCGCCTACTCTTAAGTTAATTGAGGTAATGCTTTCAATAATTGTCTGCTTCTTAGGAATGGTATCTTGCTTAATCGTTTTATCATTTTCTAAGGTTTGACTACCCCTATCCACTTTTCCCAGATATATCCATCCTTCTACATTGGATTGTTCTTGCGTAAGTTGCTGCAATAGTTTTTTTTCAGGACTTGTTTCTATTTCCACTGGATCATAGGTTTCTATCTTCGGACTCTCTGGTGTCGGTACTATAATCAGATTTTCTACTGTCTGTATTCTAGCTAATTTAGAAAAAATTTCGTTTTCAAAATCAGCCGCGACTGAAGGATCATCAGCAATTAAGTCTGATATAGTGCTAGTCAATTCCTTATTCTGACTAGATACTGCAATCCTAAACAAGATGATTTTTTCTTTATTGCTTTCAGCTAAAGCATAAAGACTCATCAGAGCAATCTTTGCTTTTGTTTCTTCTCCAGCTAAATTGTTCAATTGTTGTTGAATTAGCTCTGCAAACTTTTGAGTCCTTTCAATTTCTTGCACCCGTTCTGCAAGTTTTTGTGAGTTTTGTGCAGCTATAGTTGATTGCCATGATGTGTATAAACCAAAAACTGCTACCATTATTCCTACTACAATCTGTAATTTTTCCAAAAATTTTTGATTTTTGTCAGATTGAGAAATTCGATTATTGGCTGTGTTTTCCTGTTGTTCACTCATAATGACACCTTATCCACGCAAACCTATTCTCTAATGCTTCCCAATTAGTCCGAGAGATATGGCTCAAGTCTTTTCCGCTCATACTGCATTCAAGTGTGGAGATCGCTAATTCACGTCATCTGTATTTTCCATTCTAGGCGATCGCCCCTATTCCCCTTCTGCGTCCTTTCTAAATCGCTCTAATAGCTCTTCGCGAGACAATTGTAGCAACAGAGGCGTAAACTCATCTGATGGCAGAGTAGCAATTTCCTTCACAATAGCCGCCAGTTCCTCATCTAGTTCTCCAAAACGGACACGCAAAATATCCGCTATCAACCGAAGGGTTGCTCGTTGTTCTCCCTCTTCGCGCAGTTGGGCGATCGCCTCTTCATACAATTGAGTTAGAGTCACGATTAGCACCTCCTCATCTGGATCGGCTGCTGGGTTTTACCGTAGGGCTAAAACCGCTAAAAAATGGCACACTAATTTTATCACATTCGCTCGCCATCGATGGGTTGGCGGCAGGCTCTCCAATTCTTGAATGGCTTGTTGTTGAACTGTTCCTCTTCCCAGAAGTCTCAACCATAGAGTTTCTGGAGTTCTCGGCAATTGATGGATAACGATGATGGCACTTTTATACAGATCCCCTAAATAATAGATTCCTGGCGGGCTATTTTCTGCCTCCTTTGCACGAGCATTATCTAGCAAATTTTTGGATATGGACAGAATTATATTATACTCAATTACCGCCACGATCCTTGCTCGCACTCTAACAAGCGATTTAAGATCGCTAAATCCTCTTCGCGATCGCTCTGACGCACTTTATCTTCCATCCCCACATTCACCAACTCTAGCATTAATCGCACTGCCAAGGCTTCTTGCACTTCATCTTCTAGGGTTTCTGGATTAATCTCTTCTAAGTTTTCCAGATAAGACTTGAGATGATTCCATTCAAATGTCTCCATTAGTTGATTAATCACATAAACTTGCTCAGGACGAGCTGTTTTCATCACCGTAGCGATCGGTTGCTTTAAGATTTCTTGAATTTCTGCTTCTGATGCCTTTTGCCGTAGCCAATTTTCCGAAGTTGATAGGGGTAAATCGATCGATTTATTGTCTACTTTGGCGAAGGCATGGGCTTCTCTATAGGAAATACGACCATCCTGGTTATAATCCGCAGAATCGGCTCTTTCTCCCGTGCGCTTCTGACCACTTAAACCGGCAAAAAAGCTAGAGCTATAGTCCACATAGTCTGCTTCATTCACTTCTGGGGTGCAACCGACCGAAGGTAAAGTTTCTACGGTGGCAAAAAAACCGCATCGAGTCTGCGGGGCAACGGGATTTTCTGAATTCCCCCCTTCATAAATTATATTGGCAAAGGAGCCAGAATAGCATTGAGCCATCATGGTAACGACAGGCTTTTCGGCGGGCATCAAGTCTAACAATTGGGCAAACTCTTGCACGCTGACTTGTTGACGATCCCACAATAAAAGCGTATTATTTTCAGTATTTTCTTGATTTTGTAAGCCGTGGCCAGTAAAATAGATAAACAAGCCTCGATCGAGAGATTGGGCGAGGGGCGCTTGAAACCAATTCGTCAAGTTTTTTAAGGTGGAAGAACCATTCAAAAAGGGAATTTGAGGAACTTTAAATTTCTCTTCCTGATTCTCGTCTAAATAACGCACAGTAAGCTGTCCATCATTTCCATTAGCAAAGAAAAAATCAGCATCCTGTTCTGGGTTATAGCCCAAAAATTTCAGCACTCGTTGAAAATAAAGGACATTTTTTTCTAGGGCAATTTCGTTAGTGGCAGGATTTCCACCACCCGCAACCACCAGAAAATTGGGGGGTTGACTCAGAGATTGGCAAGTTGATGAAGTAGAAACAGGTGCAGAATAGGGGGGAAAAACGGCCAGTGCGGATAAACTGGTCAGGGTAGCAGACAAGAGATGAGACCAAAACATAACCGGAAACTCTAAGCAAACGATGAATGATTTCCATTGTGCCCAAAATTTTCCGGACTAGGAAACCCGATCGCCGGAAGGAATGAGCCAAAGCCTGTAGGATAGTAAAGGACTTGCTGATGGAACTCGATAATGACCGATCGCCGATCGCCCGAAAATAAGGAAAATCCCTATTTCAAGCGCCTACAGCTCTATGTGTACCTCACCCCCGTCGTCGGATTTGTCCCCGCTCTATGGACGCTCTACCAGAAAAAAGGCGATCGCCAAATCCAACTCACCTGCCGTTTAGCCGTTGTTCTTGCCCTCAGTTGGGCGATCGCCATTAGTCTACTCAACACCAGCGCCAACGCTTCCGAATCCCTGCATCTTCCCCTGCTAATCACCAGCAGTACCCTCACCTCCGGCTACTTTTTCCTTAATATTTGGTTAATGATTCGCCTGTGGAGACACCAAAACATTTGCATTCCGGGCATTTCTGAACTCGGCGATCGCTTACCCTAACCGGAACAAAAACCTACTCTAACATTCACCAGGTATCAACCAGTGGTGAGAAAGGCAATAATATGTAACAATTGCCGCTGAATCCCAAATCAGAAGAGTCCCAACCTCTTCTCATTATTTCTAATTAAAGTGTGAGGAAACCTGTGTCCATTCATCAAAGCTCCGATCGCAAGACCCCCTTCAAATCCTACCCCCAACCCGTCCCCAGACCCCTTGGGAGTGGTTTGCGATGGCTCTCCATTGGACTAGGACTAACGGGTATTGCCCTATTATCAGCCACGGCTGGGGCCCTGTTAGCCGTCTCTTTAATTAGTACCCCCTTAATGCAAAGCAGACTCACTCCAGAAGAAGCTGCCGTTTTTGGTCAAGGGGAAAAAATCTCTTCCGGTAACAACCTCCAACTCCCCGAACTCACCCGCCCCGTCAACATTATGATTCTAGGGGTAAAAGTCCTCACCTCCGATGTAGACACCCCTCCCGAAGAAATCGCTGATTTAGGATACCACGCCCTCGTCAACTCCTTTGAAGGTCTCAGCGATACCATGCTCATGCTGCGGTTTGAGCCAACCACAAATAAAGTCACCCTCCTTTCCATTCCCCGTGACACCCGCACCTGGGTCGAAGGCCATGGTCTAGTCAAAATCAACGCAGCCAACTACCATGGTGGCCCAGCCCTCACTGCCAGTTCCATCAGCGAACTACTCGGAGGCGTAGGAATTGACCGCTATGTTCGCATCAACGTCCAAGGTATTGAAAAACTGATTGATGCTTTGGGTGGAGTCACGGTTCATGTGCCCAAGGACATGAAATACCAAGATGATAGCCAACATCTCTACATCAATCTCAAAGCTGGAACTCAACACCTAAACGGTGCTCAAGCTCTACAATTTTTGCGCTACCGCTACGATAATTTAGGCGATATTGGGCGCATTCAACGGCAACAGATGTTCTTACGAGCAATGACGGAACAAACCCTCAGTCCAGCCACCCTGAGCAGATTACCCAAAATTTTATCGGTTATTCGCTCCCATATTGACACCAACTTAAGCGTCGAAGAACTACTCGCCCTAGCCAACTTTGCTGGGCAAACCGATCGCTCTAAAATGCAGATGTTACTCTTACCCGGGCGATTTAGCGAACTAGAAGAATTTGATGCCAGTTATTGGGTTCCGAATTACGGTAGTATTGACTCGCTCATGGCCGAGCATTTTGATTTTGGCTATGAAGCCTATGACGACTATACCGATTATGAGATCGATCCGACCCAATTGGCGATCGCCATTCAAGACACCACCGGCCAACTCGAATCCGTCGATCAACTCTTCATTTGGTTAGAAGCCCAAGGCTACTATAACCTCTATTCCACTAATTCCTGGAGCGATCCCCTCACTACCACCCGCATTATTGCCCAAGACGGCAATATCGAAAGCGCCAGAGCCATTCGTAACGTCCTCGGATTTGGAGAAGTCCGTGTTGAAAGCACTGGTAGTTTACAATCCGATGTCACCATTCAACTCGGCCAAGACTGGTTAACGCAAATGGCAACAGAATCAAGAATCGACTCTACCTCCTATTCTGAATGGCAATCCTATTAGACCATGAGGGGATAGGGAGATAGGGCGATCGAGGGACGCAGTGAAATTGGAAATTCTCTATTGCCTATTGGCTAGCTAATTACCCATTAACCATTACCCACTACTGCTGTATTGTAATAAAGAGGTGAAAAACGCCCACCCATCTGATCAAACTCCTACGGAACTCTCTATGGCTATTGGATATCTTGCCTTTGTTCTTCATGCACACCTTCCCTTTGTCCGTCATCCAGAAAGTAACTATGTCTTAGAGGAAGAATGGCTTTACGAGGCAATTACAGAAACCTATATTCCCTTAATTCATATTTTTGAAGGACTCAAACGGGATGGGGTAGACTTCAAACTAACCATGAGCTTGACTCCTCCACTTGTCTCCATGCTCATGGACCCCCTCCTACAAAAACGCTATGACCACCATTTAGCCCAACTCCAAGAATTAATTGAAAAAGAAATCGATCGCTACAAATATCACGGTCACCTCAAATATTTAGCAGAATTTTATGCCCAAGAATTTGCCAAGACTCGCGCCACTTGGGAGAGATATCAAGGGAACTTAATTACCGCCTTCAAGCAATTTCAAGATAGTAATAATCTCGACATTATCACCTGTGGCGCAACCCATGGTTACTTCCCCTTAATGAGAAGGCAGCCAGAAACGGTTTGGGCACAAATTAAAGTCGCTTGCGACCATTATCAAGATATCTTTGGTCAGCTTCCGAGGGGCATTTGGTTACCCGAATGTGCCTATTATGAAGGCGTAGAAAAACTGCTCGCTGATGCTGGACTACGCTATTTTCTCATTGATGGTCATGGGATCATGTATGCTCGTCCCCGTCCCCGGTTTGGAACCTATGCCCCCATTTTCACCGAGACTGGAGTAGCCGCTTTTGGCCGCGACCATGAATCCTCCCAACAAGTGTGGTCTTCTCAAGTTGGTTATCCAGGAGCGCCAGAATATCGAGAATTTTATAAAGACTTGGGATGGGAAGCAGAATATGAATATATTAAACCTTATATTTTACCCAATGGACAACGGAAAAATATTGGTATTAAATATCATAAAATCAGCGGTCGAGGCTTAGGATTATCAGAAAAAGAACTCTACGATCCCTATTGGGCAAAAGAAAAAACGGCTGAACATGCCGGGAACTTCATGTTTAATCGGGAATATCAAGTGCAACATCTGCACCGAATTATGCAACGTCCGCCAATTATTTTATCGCCCTACGACGCTGAATTATTTGGTCATTGGTGGTATGAAGGGCCTTGGTTTTTAGATTATCTGTATCGTAAAACTTGGTTCGATCAAAGCACTTATGCGATGACCCATTTATCGGATTATTTGAATGACTATCCTACCCAACAAGTGTGCCGTCCTGCCCAGTCAAGTTGGGGTTATAAAGGATTTCATGAATATTGGTTGAATGAAACCAATAGTTGGATTTATCCCCACTTACATCAGGCAGCCGATCGCATGGTAGAGTTAAGCATACGTGAAGGAGGCGATCGCCTGGAAGAAAGAGCCATTAACCAATGTGCTAGGGAACTCTTATTAGCCCAATCCTCCGATTGGGCGTTCATTATGCGCAGCGGAACCATGGTTCCCTATGCCAACCGGCGCACCAAATCCCATTTGATGCGCTTTAATAAAATCTATGACGATGTGATGGCAGGAAGTATTGATAGTGGTTGGTTAGAAAAGGTCGAGCATATGGACAATATCTTCCCCAACATTGACTATCGGGTATATCGTCCGCGCTAGAGTGTGGAGAGAGGAGTATCAGTAGACACGGGGATAGACTTCTTCTCCATTCCCCTACGGAGAGCGCAAAGCACTGTAAATAACTCAACTGTGTTCCTTTCCCCATTTTTAATTGAGATTAGGAGTTAAGATGACTCATTTGACTCTCGACCTAGAAACCGTCAATTTGACTGATGAGCAATATTATCAGTTGTGCATCAGAAATAAGCATCTTCGCTTTGAACGTAATGCTCATGGAGATTTAGTCATTATGCCTCCCGCAGGTGATGAAACCAGTAATCGTAATGCTGGACTAACTGCTCAACTTTGGTTATGGAATGAAGACCAACAATTAGGTGTCGTATTTGACTCTTCAGCCGGTTTCACCTTGCCTAACGGTGCAAAACGCTCTCCCGACACTTCTTGGATTCCTCTCGAAAAATGGGAAAAAATACCACTAGAAGAACGAGAGAAATTTAGCCATATTTGTCCTGATTTTGTGGTCGAATTAATGTCACCAAGCGATTCATGGAAAGCGACCCAAAAAAAAATGCAAGAATATTTGGATAATGGAGCAAAATTAGGTTGGCTGATCAATCGACAGAAAAAACAAGTAGAGATTTATCGACCCGATCGAGAAGTGGAAAAATTAGACCGCCCTTCTACATTATCAGGAGAAAAGATATTACCCGGGTTTGTTTTGAAATTATCCAAAATTTGGTAAATCCCCCTCGTTCATTCCTTAATCCGTGCTGCGTTTAATGATTCACAATTCACTCTCTGCGATCAACGATCGCCTACTAACTCTTGTGCTGAACCTGTTGAATCACTTCCACCACTTCCTCAAAGTCCAAAGGCTTACTCAAATAGCCATCTGCTCCTGCTTTCATACATTGCTCCCGATCGCCAGCCATCGCCATTGCCGTGACAATAATCACTGGAACCTCTTTCCACAAAGGATTGGCTTTCAAGCGCTGGACTAACTCTAAACCATCCACTTCTGGCAACTGTACATCCATCAAGATTAATGCGGGTAAATTTTGTTGGGTTACTAAGGGAGACTCAATGGTATTGACCATTACTTGACCATCAGCGATCAATTCCACCCTATAGCCTTCCAGCTCCAGGATCTCAGAAATCAAGGCTTGATTATAGGGTTGGTCTTCTACCACTAACACCCGCTTCCCATTCACTTCTTTAGGAGGATCGCCGATGGGAGGCCCCTCTTGATCCAAGTCCATCTCCTTAGCAGATAAACGACTCATTCCCGTCAGGGGTAACCAAACTCGAAACACGCTACCTTTACCCTCTTGGGACTCAAACGAGAGAGTTCCCCCATGGAGTTCAGCCAGTCGTTTCGTTAGGGAAAGACCCAAACCTGTTCCCTCATGACGACGGGTTAAAGAGGAGTCAATTTGTTGAAAGGGACGAAAGAGTAGGTGTTGTTGATCTTCGGGAACGCCAATACCTGTATCTTGGACTTCTAAACAAAGATAGGGAGTACTCTGATTAATAGGGGAGCGATCGCAGCGATTTTCTTGGGCTAATTCTTCCCCATATGCTAATCTGCCCTTGAGTTTAATCTGTCCCTTCTCTGGAGTAAACTTCACCGCATTAGAGAGCAAATTGACTAAAATTTGACGGATACGCCGTTCATCGAGCAAGGCTTGATCCAAACGATAATCCAATTCTAACGAGAGAATTTGCCGTTTTTTATCTGCACGGGGTTGGATCATCTTCAGACAATCCGTACATAGCTCATGAATACCCATAATTTGTAGATCTAGTTCCGATTTACCCGCCTCTATTTTCGATAAATCCAGGATCTCATTAATCAGAGAGAGCAAATGTTTCCCACTAGAGGCGATCGCCTTTACCTGATTTTGTTGCCGTTCATTCAATTGACCTGAGCGCTGGCGGAGCAATAAATCGGAGAAGCCTAAAATACTATTCAATGGAGTTCGTAGTTCATGGGACATAGAAGCCAGAAACTCCGATTTTAATTGAGACGCTCGCTCTAAATCTTGATTAATTTGATGCAGGGTTTCCTGAGCGCTGGCCCGCTCAATCGCCACACCCAAAGTCCGACACGCTGCGATGAGCATATCCTGCTGGGGAGAATTTTCCAGTCGGTGTATAGTGCGCGATTCTAAGGTTAACACCCCAATCACCCGACCATCAGAAGTAGGAATGGGAAAAATCCCCAATTGGCCAATGTTCGGATGGCGAAATATCTCTAGTGATTGGGGATGGTTACAGTAATTTTCAATAAATAAGGGTTCTCCGGTACGGACAACTTCCCAGAGCAAACCTTGACCCTGGGGAATGCCTTTTTGTAGTAAGGATTCCATTTCTTCCACCACGGGTTTACCACAACTGGCAATAAATTGACCGGAAATATTATTGGTTAAGGGGCCGGCTAGTCGTTCCTCCCCTTCTCCGCTAATCACTTTAATATCCCCAAATGCTGAGTCCATCGTTTCTATGAGATAATTCAGGGCATATTGACCCATATCTTTCAGGGAAACTGAGGTCTGTAGCCTTTCATTGAGGCCTAACAGGAAACGGAGACGCTTGACCTCTGCATTTAAGCTTTCTTCCATCAGGGCTGCTTGTTTGAGTGCTTGGCGATCGCGGGTCACATCGCGGAAAATCAGTAATCGTCCTTCATTAGAAGTAGCTGTTGTTGAAATTTCCAAGTGAATTCCATTAGATTGTTCAACTTCAATGGCTACATCCGTTTTTGCCGATCCGATAATTCTGGATTTGAGTTCTTGACATTCTCCTGGACTCCAATAGCCTTGATGGATTAAGTGGCTAATAACCGTTTCAATATGGGGCTGTTTTTGTAGATACTCAAGGTCAACTTCCCACAACTGAGCCAACTTCTGGTTAAACAAGACCAAGTGATGGGAAGCGTTGAATAGAGCGATCGCGTTGTCCATTTGAGACAAAATTAATTCTTGTTCTTCTTGAAGACGCTGTAGATCCATGGCAGTTTATTCTCGGTTGGGGGATACAAGCATGGCATTATCTTCCCAATGTACTCAACTGACGAGATATATCTTCGCATAACGTTACATTTCTTGAGGTCAGGTGACTCGGCTTTCGATCTATAGCAGAGAAAGGGAGAGTTAGGACATTTTCTATTACCTATTGCCTATTGCCTATTGCCTCAAACCATAACCTCACTATCCTAATCAACTCTTTCACTGCTATAGATTGCGATCGCACCTCATCGATTTCCCTTTTACAAAAATTCATAAAAACATAAATTCAGACATTAAATTTAGTATTATTTTATAGAAATCCCCTCAAAACTTAAGCCCACTTAAATCCAAGATTAAACAACAAAAATATTGTCAAAAAGAATCTAGATTTTACTGAAAATCTTTATAAAAAAATGAAAATTTTCCTCCATTTAGCGCTTCAATAGAAACTTAAGAACACCCAAAATTCAACACAGACTATGCAATCTTCAGTCGCCCCTCCCACCTCAGACAAAAAAAACGCCTCGGCCAAGCCTGCGGCCAAAGATAAACGCTTCAAAGCCTTAGATGTAACCATGAAGCGCAATCAATATCGCCAAGATGCCCTGATTGAAATCCTGCACAAAGCTCAAGGAGCCTTTGGTTATCTTGAAGAAGAAGTCCTAGAATACATTGCCCGCAACCTCAAACTCCCCCTGAGTCGAGTCTACGGAGTCGCAACCTTCTATCATCTCTTCTCCCTCAAACCGTCCGGTACTCATACCTGCGTCGTTTGTATGGGAACAGCTTGCTACGTCAAAGGAGGAGATAAAGTCTTAGCTGCCCTCGAAGACCATACGGGCGTTCATTCTGGAGAAACCACCCCCGATGGACAAGTTTCTCTCGTTACTGCCAGGTGTATCGGAGCGTGCGGCATCGCCCCTGCTGTTGTGTTTGATGGTCAAGTGGCTGCCCAGCAAACCCCAGAATCTGTAATTGAGCGGATCAAAGGCTGGCAAGAGTAGAGGAGGGGGGACGCGGTGACACGGTGACACGGGGACACAGTGAAATAGAAACTATTCCCTATTCCCTATTCCCCCACCCCGGTACACATAATGATTACGGAGAACACTTATGGAATTTAGCGAACTGCAAGACCTAGCCGAACAGGAGAAAAAAGCCCAGAAACCCACCAGAGTTCATTGTTGTACCTCAACCGGATGCCAAGCGGCTCAATCTTTAGCCGTCAAGAAAGGCATGGAACAAGCCGTTAAAGACCAAGGCTTGGAAGATGATGTGCAGATTATTGGGGTAGGCTGCATGGGATTTTGTGGGCAAGGGCCCATTGTTCAGATCGATTCGGAATCTTCAGAAGCGGCTGATGGACTCTATTATGAAAAAGTGACTCCAGAGCAAGCGCCCTCTATTATTGACGGCTTAAAGGGAGGAGCGGTTACTGCCAATCAAGGTGATCCCAATCATCCCTTCTTCAGTCGTCAGTTCCCCATTGTGCGTGAATACAGCGGCAAAATTGACCCAGAAAGTATTGGTGAATACCTGGCCATGGGAGGCTATCAGTCCCTGTATCATGCCGTCTATGAAATGTCTCCAGAAGAGGTAATCGCAGAAATTACGAAAGCTGGACTTCGGGGACGGGGAGGTGCAGGTTATCCTACCGGATTAAAGTGGGCGACCATGGCGAAAATGCCCTCTGGACAAAAATACGTCATTTGTAACGCCGATGAAGGAGACCCCGGCGCATTTATGGATCGTTCTGTACTCGAGAGCGATCCTCATCGAATTTTAGAAGGAATGGCGATCGCCGGATACGCCGTCGGAGCCAACCAAGGCTACATCTACGTCCGCGCCGAATATCCCCTCGCCATTACCCGCCTCGAAAAAGCCATCAGACAAGCCAAACGGCAAGGCTTCCTCGGCTCCGGTATCCTCGGCTCGTCAATTGACTTTAACATTGCCATTCGCGTCGGTGCAGGAGCCTTCGTTTGCGGCGAAGAAACCGCCCTCATCGCCTCCATCGATGGCGGACGCGGAGTCCCTCGTCCCCGTCCTCCCTATCCTGCTGTTTCCGGACTCTGGGGAGAACCCACCTTAATCAATAACGTAGAAACCCTGGGTAACATTGCCCCCATTATCCGCAATGGTTCAGACTGGTTTGCTGGTATTGGTACAGAAAAAAGCAAAGGCACCAAAATTTTCTCCCTCACTGGAAAAGTGTGCAATAACGGCCTAATTGAAGTGCCCATGGGGATTACCTTACGAGAAATTGTCGAAGTGATGGGGGGTGGAGTCCCTGATGGCGGCAAAGTGAAAGCAGTGCAAACCGGTGGTCCCTCTGGCGGTTGTATTCCGGCTGAATATATGGATACCCCCGTAGACTATGACTCTCTGACCAAACTCGGTTCCATGATGGGTTCAGGAGGAATGGTGGTCATGGATGACTCCACCAACATGGTACAGGTGGCCCAATTTTACATGGAATTTTGCCAGGAAGAATCTTGTGGTAAATGCATTCCCTGTCGCACCGGAACCGTGCAGATGTACGAACTGTTGACCAAAGTCATTAAAGGAAAGGGAACCCTTGCAGACTTGGAAAACCTAGAAAATCTTTGTCAGATGGTGCGTGTAACCAGCTTATGCGGGTTAGGAATGAGTGCGCCCAACCCGGTGTTGAGTACGTTGCGCTATTTCAAATCTGAGTATGAGGAGTTCTTAGCTGTTAAGGCTTAAATCCTCCCTCCATTTAGTTATTCTCGCTTTGCCTCATAAGGAGTGAAATTCAATTATGTTTTGTGAACAATGCGAACAAACCGCCAGTGGTCAAGGTTGTCACCAATGGGGCGCTTGTGGGAAAAGTCCAGCCGTGAATGGGGTTCAAGACCTCTTGGTCTATTGCCTTAGAAGTTTAGCCCCCGTAGCTCTAAAAGCTGGAGAACTGGGATTATCCATTTTAGAAGTCGATCGCTTTACCTGCGAGAGCCTGTTTACCACGATGACGAATGTCAACTTTGACCAGCGTTATTTTGCCAATTTAATTCGTCATGCGATCGCCCTGCGGGAAGATCTGAAAGTTCAAATTGCCCAATCTATAAGCATTGAGTGGCCCGAAATTGCCCACTATCAACCTGACTTTACGGAAAGTTTAGCCGAACAGGGGGAAAACCTTACTGCTCGCTTGCTAGAGTCAGCCAAGGGCAACCCCGATATCTTTGCCCTGAAGTTGCTGGTACTCTATGGAGCCAAAGGTATGGCTTCCTATGCCTTCCATGCCTACGAACTCGGTCAAGAAGACCCCGATATTTACCAGTTCTGCCATCAAGCTTTACATGCAGTCGATCAAGACAATTTGACCTTAGAGGAGTGGGTGGCCTTAGCGCTGAAAATAGGAGAAATGAACCTGAAAGCTATGGCTTGCTTAGATGCGGGTCATACCGAAACCTATGGTCATCCCGTACCGACTACCGTACCCCTTAACCCCAGACCAGGCAAGGCGATCCTGGTTTCAGGTCATGACATTAAGCAACTCGCGGCTCTACTCGAACAAACCCTAGACAGTGGTATTACGGTTTACACCCATGGCGAGCTACTTCCAGCCCATGGGTATCCCCAGCTCAAAGAGCGCTATCCCCATCTGTATGGTCACTATGGTAAAGCTTGGCAAAATCAAACCCGCGACTTTGCCAAATTTCCCGGCCCGGTTGTTATTACGACCAACTGCCTGATGCCTCCCCATGAGACTTATGAAGAGCATCTATACACGGTTGGGCCGGTTGGTTTTCCCGGAATTATCCATTTACCCACCCTTGATGACACTGTGGATTATAGTTTGGTGATTTCCAGGGCAAAAACCATGGAAGGGTTTACTGAAGAAACTGAACCTCGCCAGGTGATGACCGGCTTTGCTCGCAATGCGGTCTTAAGCGTGAGTGAGACCATTATTGATGCAGTTAAACAGGGTAAAATTCGCCATTTCTTCCTGGTGGGGGGGTGTGATGGTGCGAAACCCGATCGCAACTACTATACGGAATTTGTGGAAAAAGTGCCCCAAGATTGCGTAGTCTTGACGCTCGCTTGTGGAAAATTCCGCTTCTTTGATCAGCAATTGGGAACCATTGGAGGGATTCCGCGCTTATTGGATGTGGGGCAATGTAATGATGCCTATTCTGCGATTCAAATTGCTCTGGGTCTAGCGAATGCTTTTGAGATGGATGTGAACGAACTGCCCTTATCTATGGTGCTGTCTTGGTACGAGCAAAAGGCGATCGCCATTTTACTCACCTTACTCCATTTGGGAATTAAAGACATCCGCCTAGGGCCAACTCTGCCCGCGTTCTTAACTCCCAATGTGTTTAAGTTGCTCTCCGAGACCTATAACTTGCAACCGATTTCTACCCCAGAAGCCGATCTAGCCGCTTGTTTAGCCGTGTAAGAGATAGGGAGATAGGGAGATAGGGGGATGGGGAGATCAACTGATTGCCTATTGCCTGTTCCCTATTCCCGATTCCCTATTCCCCATTCCCCATTCCCTAATTTTGGAGAACACTATGTCTGTAAAAACCCTAACTATTGATGGAATTGATGTTGCCATTGAAGAAGGCTCCACGCTTTTAGAGGCAGCCAAAGAAGCCGGGGTTGAGATCCCAACCCTGTGTCACTTAGATGGCATCTCTGATGTGGGGGCTTGTCGCCTCTGTTTAGTCGAAGTTACTGGCATTCCGAAGTTACTGCCGGCTTGCGTCACTGAGGTTTCTGAAGGCATGGAAGTGCAAACGCAAACGGCAAAACTGCAAGACTATCGGCGGATGACGGTTGAACTACTGTTTTCTGAAGGCAATCACTTTTGTGCCTTTTGTGTCGCTAATGGCAACTGCGAACTTCAGGATGTGGCGATCGCCGTCGGTATGGATCATTCCCGCTTTGAATATCGCTTCCCCAACCGCGAAGTTGATGTGTCCCATCCCCAATTTGGTATCGACCACAACCGGTGTATTCTCTGTACTCGCTGCGTGCGAGTCTGCGATCAGATTGAAGGGGCCCATGTTTGGGATGTTTCTGGACGCGGGGGAACCTCAAAAATCATCTCAGGTTTAAATCAACCTTGGGGTGAAGTCAGTGCTTGTACCTCCTGTGGTAAATGTGTCAATGCTTGTCCTACGGGGTCAATTTTCCGCAAGGGAACTACTACCGCAGAGAAAGAAAGCGATCGCGAAAAACTGGAGTTCCTCGTCACTGCTCGGACTAAGCACCAATGGACGAGATAATCATCAATGGCTCAAGGTAGCAAAATCATGACTCAACCCCTTGATGTAACAGCGAGTTTATCCAAATCAGAATTAATCGAACAGCAGTTCTTAGAAGTTCTGGAGAGTTGTGAATCTCTTGGCTCTCATCATGCAGAATACTCTAGTATTCCTTATGAATCTGTAGATAGACTCTGCGATCTTGCTCAAGATGTGAATGGTTTTGTACGCTTTTTGATGATCTATAAAGAGTCAATTCAAATGGCTGTCAATGCCGTATTTGGCTATGCAAGTACAGTCGATAATTGGAGAGTTAAAGAGTCTCCAATTGGATTTGGAGTCCGAGACTTTTGTAGCCTGTTAGTTGCTATGCTCCAAGGACAACAAGCAAGCAGCATATTGGCTTCCGGTAATTTCGAGTCCTTAGACGCGATCGCTGAATTATTGGATGAATGGAGGGGAGTTAAGTTTCACGAAATTCTAGAGAAACAAGCACAGTACCTATTGAATGGAAACTAAAACTAGGAGAGAACACCATGGCAAAGATTAGAATGGCAACGGTTTGGCTGGCGGGATGTTCGGGCTGCCATATGTCCTTTTTGGACTTAGATGAATTCCTATTTGATGTAGCAGAAAAAGTCGATGTAGTTTACTCTCCCGTCGGCTCAGATATTAAGGAATATCCAGAAAATGTAGATGTCTGTTTAGTCGAAGGGGCGATCGCCAATGAGGAAAACTTAGAACTTGCCCTAAAAGTTCGCGAGAGAACGAAAACCGTGATTTCCTTTGGAGATTGTGCCGTGACGGCTAATGTTCCCGCCATGCGGAATATGCTAGGAGGAACGGAACCGGTATTAAAACGCTGTTATTTGGAACTGGGAGATACCACGCCCCAATTGCCCAATGAGCCGGGCATTGTGCCGGAATTACTCGATAAAGTCCGCCCGCTTCATGAAACGATTAAAGTGGATTTGTTTATTCCCGGATGTCCCCCCCCAGCCGATCGGATTAAAGCAGCGATCGCGCCTTTATTAGAAGGGCAAACTCCAACCATGGAAGGACGGGAAATGATTAAATTTGGCTAACCCATCCATCCTCGCTAAAAACCCGTAAGGGCA
The DNA here is from genome assembly GCF_017746735.1 of Roseofilum sp. Guam. NCBI lineage: Bacteria > Bacillati > Cyanobacteriota > Cyanophyceae > Desertifilales > Desertifilaceae > Roseofilum > Roseofilum sp. Guam. The sequence continues at coordinate 50,989 of NZ_JAGHZN010000028.1, forward strand.
GGTTTCACTAGGTTTGTGCAAACCCGCCCCAACCCCATTCATTCCCACCTCAAAACCAATAAAGGAGAACGCCAAAATGAGTAAAAAAGTTGTTATCGATCCCGTAACCCGTATTGAAGGTCATGCCAAAATTTCTATCTTCTTAGATGATGCGGGAGAAGTAGAAAATGCCCAGTTTCATGTTGTTGAATTTCGCGGATTTGAGAAATTCTGTGAAGGGCGACCCATGTTTGAAATGGCTGGCATTACCGCCCGAATCTGTGGAATTTGTCCGGTCAGTCACCTGTTAGCTGCTGCCAAAACTGGAGATAAAATATTAGCTGTACAAGTGCCTCCGGGAGGGGAAAAACTGCGGCGAATGATGAATTTAGCTCAGTTGACTCAATCCCATGCTTTGAGCTTTTTCCATCTCAGTAGTCCCGATTTTCTGCTGGGATGGGAGAGCGATCCAGCAACTCGAAATGTATTTGGCTTAATTGCAGCCGATCCAGAGTTGGCACGGGAAGGAATTCGCCTGCGGCAGTTTGGACAAACGATTATTGAACTGTTAGGCGCGAGGAAAATTCATTCAGCCTGGGCAGTTCCGGGTGGAGTGCGATCTCCACTTTCAGACGAAGGTCGCGCTTGGATCAAGGAGCGTCTACCAGAGTCGCGCGCAGTGACGGAGAAAGCTCTAGCTCTGTTTAAGCGGTTATTGGATAGTGAGTTAACCACAGAAGCCGAAGTTTTTGGTAAGTTCTCCTCCTTATTTATGGGCTTAGTTGGAGCTGATGGCAGTTGGGAACATTATGGCGGTCATCTGCGCTTTATTGACAGCGAGGGGAATATCGTTGCCGATCATTTGAGCGAGGATAATTATCAAGACTTTATCGGCGAAGCAGTGGAAAATTGGTCGTATTTGAAATTCCCCTACTATAAACCTCTAGGATATCCCGATGGTATCTATCGCGTCGGTCCCTTAGCGCGGTTGAATGTGTGCGATCGCGTGGGAACACCGAATGCAGACCGAGAATTACAAGAAATGCGCGATCGCGCGGGCGGACGGGTTGCGACTTCTTCCTTCTACTACCACTATGCTCGGTTGATTGAAATCATGGCGTGTCTGGAGCGCTTAGAACAATTAGTAGACGATCCTGATGTGGTTTCGTCCCGCGTTCGCGCCACTGGAGGCATTAATAACCTAGAAGGAATTGGAGTCAGCGAAGCGCCGAGAGGAACCCTTTTCCATCACTATAAAGTGGATGAACAGGGATTAATTGAGAAAGTTAACCTGATTATTGCCACCGGTCAAAATAACCTGGCGATGAATAAAACCGTGACTCAAATTGCCAAACATTATATCCACGGCAATGAGATTCCTGAAGCCATGCTCAACCGTACAGAAGCCGGTATTCGCGCCTACGATCCCTGTCTGAGCTGCTCGACTCATGCCATAGGACAAATGCCGTTGCATCTAGAGTTAGTGCGCCCCGATGGTAGTATTGCACACCAGCTTTATCGGGATTAAATTCTAGCGATCGCCATAGGATTAGAAACCGGGTTTCTGGCTCCTCTCCATTGCAGGGTGCATCTGTGGGGAGAAACCCGGTTTCTTTTCATCTCTAAACATGCTCCAAGTTGGCGATCGGCGAACGGTTCAATTTTTCCAGCCAATCTTGGACAAGTGGTACAGAAAGAGGAGACGCGAGCCAAGGATTAGCCAGTTCAAAGATTAGGTTTTTTAGTAATTCTTCATGTTCATCATCATAGGTAATATCCTCTCGTCCTTCAATGGTATTTGCCCAATCTTCTAGATCTTCGGCAGAGAGTTTACGATCGAGATAGCGTTGTAGAATGGAGCATAAATGTTGACAGTTGAGGACAACAAGAGGGGTATCGCTATCCCATCCAAAGTCATGAAGATAGGGCACAATTTCACCGAGGGGTTGGTTGAAGTTTAATAGGGCATTAAGCAATTCAGTTCGAGTTTTCATGGGTATTTTTGTTTAACGTGAACAATACTACCATCGGGTGCATAGGTGGTTTTCGTATAGAAAAGGGTTGTTCCTGTCGAGTCTACTTGTTTTTCATAGGTGGCAAAAGAACCGGGAATATTTCTAGCAGGAACATCAGCGAGAAAGGCTTTACCTCCATTGGGAAGATCGTAGATTTTTACTGCACTAGCATTTTTGGGAAGACGTTCTTGAAAGCGCTATGTTTCGCCCATCACTTAACGGTTAATTCACAATGACCGCGATTTTGAGATCATTGCCACAGTAACCAGCCTTAATCTGTGCTAAAGTAGCGAAAAATGCAACAGCACAAGCCTTATGGAAGCCTTAACCGATAATGCTCCGCATCACTGGCGCGATCGCACTCTCCTCTCCAATCTCTACGATCGCGATTATTATCTGTGGCTGGAAACTACGTCACAATTATTGCGCGATCGCCAACTCGATCGCATCGATCTGGAGCATCTGGCAGAAGAGCTTGAAGACATGGGGAAAAGTGAGAAACGGGCGATCGAGAGTAACTTGGAAATTCTACTGATGCACCTACTCAAGTATCAATATCAACTCGAAAAGCAGACGAATAGCTGGCGCTATACTATCTACGAACATCGCGATCGCATTCAAAAAGCCTTTCGAGATAGCCCCAGCCTAAAAAACTATTTTAACCAAATTTTCGAGGGCTGTTATGCCAAAGCACGCCAGCGAGCTGCTATTGAAACAGGTATGAACATCGATAATTTCCCAGAACTGTGTCCCTTTTCCATAACTGAAACCCTAGATATGGACTATTGGCCGGAAAACGAAGCAGAAGAAAAGCTTGATACTGATTCTCTTTAACTTTGCCCTTATCCCCCTATCCCAATTAGACTCTACTCCCAGGGGGCGGTTAGAAACCGGGTTTGTGCCCACAGATGCAATCTGCGATGGAGAGGAGCGACAAACCCGGTTTCTTTGTTCCTTGCTTTAACTCTTGGTTAAATATTTCGATACAATAGAACCAGTCCATCATTGTTAATTATTCATTATTAATTGATATGAGAATCGTCGGAACTCTGGTAGCGCTGGGAGTGTGGATGACTCCGGTAATGGTGACGGTGGGAGAGCAACCCAGTTGGGCGCAAAGTCAGCAACCTTCGGCGGAGGAAGGAGAGGTAGTAATACAACAGTTAATTCAGTACGCTACTAAGCTGTAACAACAGGGAAAATCACAAGAAGCTATAGAAGTTTTGCAGCAAATTGTGGCTATTTCGCAGCAGTTAGAACTTAATGAAGTAGAAGCCATTGCATGGCTCGCAATTGGATACAATGCCGATCAGCTAGGAAAACCTCAATTTGCCATAGAATCCTACCAACAAGCATTACCTCTTTTCCGAGCAGTGAGAAATCAACATGGAGAAGCAAAGACGTTAAATAATTTGGGGTTAGTTTACAGCAACATTGCTCAACTACAGCAAGCCTTGGAGTGTTATCAAAAAGCTTTGACCATTTACGAAGCTGTGCAAGACCGAGAAGGAGAGGCGGCGACGTTGACGAATTTGGGGTTAGCTTACCACAGAATCGGTAAACCACAACGAGCAATAGAGTATTATCAACAAGCCTTAGAATATTTCCAACAAGCCTTACCTATTCTCCGAGACGTACAAGACCGAAGGGGAGAGGCAACGACTTTAAATAATTTGGGAGTAATTTATGAAAGTACCGGTGAGCCGCAACGGGCTATAAATTATTATCAGCAAGCATTACCTATACATCAGGCAATCCAATACCAACATGGAGAGGCGACGACATTAAATAATTTGGGGGGAGTTTACAACCGCATCGGCGAACCCCAACAGGCAATAGAGTATTTGGAACAAGCCTTACCTATCCTTCGGGTTATAAAAAATAGAAGTGGAGAGGCGACGACTTTAAATAATCTGGGGGGAGTTTACTACAGCATTGGTGAACCCCAACAGGCAATAGATTATTTGGAACAAGCTTTACCTATTATCCGAGAAGTCCAAGACCGAGGGGGAGAGGTAAGGGCATTGAGCAACATTGCTGTATTTTACCGAGATACCAATCAACCTGAAAAAGCAATTGAATACTGGGAACAATCCCTAGAAATTACCCTCACGCTTCGCAGCAACCTCAAACAAGAAGATCGGAAAAGCTTCATCGAAACTAACCGAGGCCCAGCCATTGGTCTAACCTCCCTGCTCATTCAACAAAACGAACCCAAACAAGCCTTTACTTGGATAAACCGCGTCACCACCTACGAACTCGCTGACTATACTCGCCTCCTCGGTGCGAAAGTCGAAAACCCCGAAGCTCAAGCACGTATCGACCAATATAATCAACGCTGGCAACAAATCGAAAGCCTGAGACGACAACTGCAACTCAACCCCTCCGATGAACTTTCGCGCCGCATCGGTGACCTACAGACGGAAAATATGGAACTGGGAGAAAGAAGTGCCCAACAGTTCCCGGAAGTGGCCGATATTTTTGAAACCACTCCCACCGACATTGAACAACTCCAAGCCACCATCCCGGAAGGAACCCTTGTCCTGCAACCGGTTCCCCTAGCCAATGCTCGTAATACTCCCAATACCCTAGCCCTGTTTCTGCTCACCCGCGATAGTTTCCAGGTGGTGCAAACCTCCCTGGATGTGGAGGAATTTAACCGACTCCTCGACCAATACCTGGAACAACTGCAAACTCCAGAAGATACCACGTACATCGATACCAGCGCCCAACTCTACAACCTTCTCATCCGTCCCATCGAAAGCCAAATCAACGCCTATCAACCGCAAAACCTGAGCATCATTGCCACCGGACAACTGCGCTATCTCCCCTTTGAAACCCTCTACGACGAAGAAAGCGACGAACAGTTAATCGAAAAATACCCCATCAACTACCTGACTCGCCTCTCGAAAACGCCCCCCAACCGCCAACCGATCGCCAAATCTAATGCTATTCTGGCTTTCGGTAACCCGGTTCCGCACCCTCCGCAACATCTACCCGGAGCGGAGGCAGAAGTCAACACCATTACCCAACTGTTTCCCAACAGTCAAGCTTACCTGAATCACGGCGCAACCCTAGACCAGTTCAAAACCCAAGCGCCCAAGTTCGCCTTCCTCCATCTGGCGACCCACGGCTGTTTTAACGCCAACGGGTGTGAATCGCTACAAATGGCAGCCAATACCCTCCTGTTCGCCAATAATACCCAGTGGCCCATCACCGATGCCGCTTTACTGGGGTTGAACCACACCCGACTGATTGCCCTCAGCGCCTGCGAAACAGCCCGCGAAGCCGATGTAGAGGGAAATTTGATTTCTGGAGTCGCTTACCTGTTTGAACGGGCGGGAGCGCAAGCGGTGATGGCTAGTTTATGGAATGTAGCGGATGAATCTACGCAACGGTTAATGAGCGATTTTTACCAGTATGTCCAGGAAGGCATGACCCAAGGGGAAGCGTTACGAAAAGCGAAGCTCAATCAGATTAACAGACATCCCTTTTTCTGGTCACCGTTTATCCTCATCGGCGATCCCCGTTAGATGAGTCATAATTCAGTCATTGCGAATGAAGCGAAGCGGAATGAAGCAATCTCTACAATCTCCAAATCATGGCGATCGCTTCCCTGCAATCACCATGACAATTGTTCAACCAGACTTGATATCATTGCGAATGGAGCGAAGCGAAATGAAGCGATCGCCAACACTAGCGAGATTATGAGATTGCTTCACTCCACTGCGTTCCGTTCGCAATGACATACTGTCACTGATTATTCAGATTTGATATCGCCATAAAATGTAGGATTGAGGATCATGAGTTGATCGCCGTGAATACTTTTCTGAATGGCAACGACAGGAGGGACTTTTCCGGTTTGAGGCTCTTCTAGAGAACTGTCAATCAAATAAATCCAACCATCTCGCTCTAGAAGCAAGCGCCAAACTCTGGGTTGCCTGCCGCCAATATCTGTATTTTCTTTAGCCAGAATATTCTTGAACGCCTGATAATCGCCGAAAAAGCGAAAGCCTTGCACAGAGGGGTCAATAAATTCATCCTCCAGCAGTCTACCGAGGGGAAGTTGATCTTCTGGTGTAATCAGTGTGACAACGGGTAAGGTAGAATTGGGGCCAATATCTCGTTTGACATCGGCGATCGCCTGACTTTGGGCTAAGTGAAATAAAATCAATAATACCCAAGCCACAATCACCGTTTCATCAACCAAGGAGCGCAGAAACTTAATCGAATCAAAATCCAGAGGATTAAACGTGATTAAAGAGTGCATCTGGCGACATAAAAATCGCACCCATCGCCTCTTTGACTTTCGAGGATAGGGCAAGCGAATTTTTACCACTTTATTCAGTTTCCCTAACTTTTTAATCCCCCATAACGTCACATAAATACCATTGATCGTTAACCCTAACGCAAAGATCGTCCGAATAATGGCACCAGTATCTCCTAAAATCACTTGAATGGGAACCATAAAAAAAGATTGGACGGGCAATTCCAACGTCGTCAATTCCAGGCTAAACTGGAAAAAATAGACCGAACGATAAATCCAACCTATAAAAAACAAAGCAGCTCCCAGCAAGCCAATTAAACTGGCAAATCGGCGTAAAATGCTCGGTTCATTCTGGGATGGGGGATTAGACACAATGGTTTATTGGAGGCGAGCTATACTGAGTATTATAGGATTTATTGCTCTTCTGCCGCTATGAAAACTGTAATTAAGGTAGCTTCTCTGCTTGGATGTACGCTCCTGTGGTATGCCAACTTCTCCCTACCTGTATTCACCTCCAAAATAGCTCTTACCTCCAGTATTGCCCAAGCCCAATCTACCCAGCAACAGCTTACGGTTGCCTTACCTGAAGTTGCCCGGATCGCCCTGAAAAACGGAACTACTCTATCCGGACGAGCGATCGCTATTAATCCACAATCTATCACTCTAGAACGAAGTAATCAGAGTCGAGAGATAGACTGGGAAACTGTATCTTCAGTTCAATTCGATCCAGATTCAGACATTTGGGAAACACAGGGAAGGAGGCTAGTGATTCGTGGAGAAGAGGGTGCAGAAAAGAAAAAGCATTTAATTCTAGATATTCCTGCCAATCAGATTCAAAAACTCGATCCGGACATTGGCCATTTTCGGATCGATTTAAGCTTTCTGTCTAGAGGCAGAATTCGCGGCATTCTCCAAGTTGCTCACGATCATCTCTATGTAGTCGAGCAGATAGAATATAATCCATCCCAAAATGTGTTTACCTTACAAGCCAAACCCTATCTGAGCCAATAACGGATAACCATCGATAAATGTAGGGTTAGCATTGAAACAAAACTTGCAACTCCGCATTGCATGGCATCACAATTATAAGAGTTTAAAAACTCCTACTCTAGCATTGCTGGACTACACCAATAATGACCAACTTGCCATAGAGTTTGGTTCGTTCTCCATAGAGATCGATCGCTATCAGCTTACCATCACTACATCGACCCTTACCCTGATAGGTTAACCGCTTGCGATCGCCCTGAAAACACTCGTGAATTTGATCGAACACAGAGCGCCTACTTTCCACTGCCATTAAATCCAGAAATGACTCTAAACCGACTAATTCTGCAAATCGATAGCCAAATAGATTAGCTAACTGCCGATTCGCATACACAAACTTTCCCCGTTCCGTGAGCATATAGAATCCTAACTTGTCTAAGGAGTCTTCTTCGTGGGAGGGTTCTTCAGCACTCTTCTCTGGTATAGAAGAAGGACGCTCCAGTTTTTGATATTCTACATAAAGCCGGACATTATCCAACACTACCCCCATTTGTTCGGCTGTTTTCTCCATTAAACTCGCGGTATCTTCCGTAAAATATCCCGGTTCAGGATGCATGAGGGTTAAAATTCCCAAAAGGGTTTGAGAGCGAAAAATGGGCACACCTAATGCTGAACGCACCAAATAAGGCTCATCAGGAAGGGTTAACCAGCGATCGTCGGTTTTTGTATCAGTAATTAAACCAATTTCTCGATGATGATTCACCCAACCCGCTAATCCTTTGTCTAAGACTTGACCAATGATCGCCTGTTTATGATCTCGAATGGTTGCCCCCCGCGCTAATACACTGGCGACTACTGTTCCTTTTGGATCTAAGAAAAATAAGCTCCCTTCTTCTGCTTCTGTAAACTGAATAGCGATTTTCAAGGTTTGTTGTAGAACCGATCGCAGCATCAACGAACCCGTCGAAGTCCGCATTAAATTTGTAAATGTGCGGAGCAGTTCATTTTGAGCTTCAAAGGCTTTTTGATCCTGTTTCAGATTCCGGATCTCTTGATGCAAATGATGGAGTTCTGCGGTTCGGTTCTCGTCTAGACGATCGCTCATTTTTCCTTAGTCCTGAAATTATCGCGCTGGGCGCTGGTAATGGATAAACCTTTTTCTTCCTCGAAAGTCCCTATGTTTAAGACTTTCCCCAAAATAACTACTGAAGGAAAACCCATCGATAGTTTACCTCATAGTAGGAAACTGTGGTTTAAGGATTTTGGGCTGGCGCTGGAGTGGCTAAAGTTTCCGGTGATAGATTAATAAAGGGTAGCGCACCTTGGCCACCCATAACGGTCGGAAAGTGACCATCCCATTTTTCAATGGCTAGTTTTTGCAGCAAAATCGGTGTTAGGGTTTGTCGTTGCAGTCGTTGCGCTTCGGCTTGTCCTTTGGCGCGGTTGATTTCCGCTTGGGCTTCTTTTTCTGCTTTCAAGGCTTCAAAGTCTGCCCGCTTTGCTTCTTGTTCGGCAATTTGTTTGGCTTCAATGGCTTTGGAAAATTCTGGTGAAAAGGAGACATTAACCAGGGAAACATCATCAATCAAAATGCCATAGGATGTAATTCTTTGCTTCAGAGCTTGATCGATTTCCTGTTTTAATTCGGTTCGTCGAGTAATGATTTCTTCGGCATTTTTCTTAGCGGTTGCGGCTTTCACGACTTCGGAAACCGAGGGCGTAATAATCCGAATCAGGATTTGTTCGTGATTACCAATTTGTTGAAAGACTCGATTCACTCGTGATGGATCGATATGCCAATTAATGGCAATTTCCATGCCCACATCTTGTAAATCACGGGAAGAAGCTTCTGCATTGACATCATTTTTCTGGACTCGTACACTGAGACTTTGTACGGTTGTCATCACTGGAATAATAGGATGAATCCCCTCGTCTAATATGACATCTTGGACTTTGCCAAATTTCATGACTACGCCCCTTTCTCCAGCATTCACGATGACAAAAGGACGAAAAATTAAACTGATAAATACGAGGAAAAATGCTCCTAATACGGGAATCATCAATTGGGGATTGGTGAATTGGGAGTTTGAGGGAAAAGGATTAGGCGATTTCATAATGGGAATGGGTAATGGATAATCGAGAAGGGTTAATGGGTCGTCTTATTAAATGGGGATTTCTGGAATACTGTCTAGGGGAGGGAGAGACCATAATTCAGAATCTACCGTAACTTCTGTCACTTGATCAGAGGAGAGGCGATCGCATCGGCGCGCAAATGGACATCGGGTACATTCACTTGATGTGACTGGAACTTGAGGAAAATCATGTCCCTGGATATAGTGCTTTAACCCTTGGTTGAGTTGGCATAAAAGTTTACTTAATTCCAGTTTTGTTTGTTCATGTTGCCCGTTATCATACTTAAATTCGAGGGCAGTTGCTCGATTATGTAACGAATTTTTACCTTTGACAAACCAGTAGGTTATGGAAATCTGTTCAGGGGGATAATGACTGGTTTTGGCTAAGACAAAGGGATAAAGACGGGTTTGCCAATTCTGTTTCAGGCGATCGCTATTTTGCGGTTGCAGATAGGTTTTCCAATCCATAATTTGCGCCTGGTGCGATCGGCAAATCAATAAATCATAAATCACTGTCAGCCAATACCCCTCAAACTCCAGGGTTCGCTGGTGTTCACTTTCCCGAAAATTCCCCCCATCTGCAAACAATCCCGGATAAGCAGTCATTAATCGTTCTAAACCCTGTTTAAATTGAGGATCGCGCGCCAAAATCCCCTCAATGGGTAACCCTAATTCTCGCTGTTGCATCAACAAATGAAACTGGCTTCCCCATTCAGATTTTTCCTGTTGCTCCACAGGAACAACATAAGGAATTTTTTCCAAAAAGATATACTGAAATTTACGCCCACAGGTACTCAAAATATTTAAATGACCTTGAGAGAGGCGCAAGCTCAACTGCTCCATCATTTCCATCACCTATTATTCATTACCCCTTCCCAGCCCGTAGCACGCTAACATCGAGCTAGCACAAATACACTCTCCTTATTGCCACGATTAATGCGTAAATCTTGATCTAAATAGGTAATATCTAACCAACCTTTTTGATTTTCCTCACTAATGGGGAAATCAAACGGCCAGAAGGTGGCGCTCTCTTGTATTTTCTCAATTATCTGTGAGGGAGATTCATAACCCAAAACCCGTTGCAGGCCGAAAATTCCTCGATTAAAGCGCACATTTACCCGTCGCTCATTGACTACGGAGAAACTGGCCCGAACACTTACGAGAGAGTCTAAATAAGGTAAACCATCGAGTTCACCAATATTATAAACCGCCTGCTCATCAGCCCGAATACATTGATAGATTTGGCCCAACTGATACAGGGGAATGCGATCAATATTCAACAACTCTGCACTGGTGGTATACAGCAAACGCCAGTCGCCACTCAGAAGTTCCGGAAATTCAGTTGGGCGAGGGTTGGGATTGCGCTCTTCGAGTTGCACCACATAGGACAAAATAGCCTGTTTTTCAGTGGCTGAAGCCAATATACCCCGATTTGTGCCGGCGATCGCTTCTAACAAACGGTCTTTACCAATCATAATTCCCCCTAAGTGAATGACCTATACAATTAACAGCTATGCTTATGCTAACAACTGGCTTTCCAGAATCCTGATAAACTCAAAAGAGATGAGTATCACCAATTGGATTTTCCTATTCTCTCAGCCATGTCTGCCAAATTTGTACCGATCAAAAACCCCTCCTTGCGAGAAACCCCTCGTTCTCAACTGGCTCCTATTCTTCCTTCTCCTCAAACCGAGTCCCTAGTAGACTGGTTGGAAAAAACCGGACGCATGTCTGCCCGCGATCCCCAAGAGCAAGAGTTTGTAGATAATGATGTGGATATCTCTGAACTCGAACTGATTGAGGGAGGAGACGATAACTATGATGACGATGATGATTCCGTCGAGGATGAGTAAGCGATACAGCACTTTGTGATGTCATGAGGTACAGTCAGAACAATCCCCCTAAATCCCCCGAAGATCGGGGGACTTTTACTGCCCCCTTTTCTAAGGTGAAAATTGCTGTAACTCTAGATTGAGTGTTTTTTTGAGTGTGAATGTGAGGAAAAACTGTGGACGCGAAACTTAGCTTTGGGGGGTTTTCCTTTCCCTGGGGAACCCGTCTATTTTTAATCTTACTGGTCGGTCTGGGACTGACGGCTTTAACGTTAGATCTACAGATGAACCAATTATCCCAGGGTTGGTTTTCCCTGAGTCTGCCCTTCTGGAGCGGGTTCCTACTGACTGCCCTCATGGGGGCTTGGGCTGTACCGACGTTAAGGAAGATTAAAGCTGGCCAAATTATCCGCGAAGATGGGCCGCAAGACCATTTGAAGAAAGCGGGCACTCCAACTATGGGAGGGATCTTTTTTATTCCGGTGGCAGTTCTGGTGGCGCTGGTGGCTTCGGGTGGCGATCGCCTGGTTCTAATCGTTTCCCTTGTTATCTTAGGCTATGGAATGATCGGGTGGATTGATGATTGGCAAATTCTCCGCCGCCGCTCCAATAAGGGGATTTCTCCTCGGATGAAGCTGATCCTACAAACCCTATTGGCGGTTGTTTTTTGCCTGTGGATGCTCTTGACGCAACCCGGAGATCTGACCACAGTGGCTCTATTTGGAGCGGTTAGCCTGCCTCTGGGTTTTGTCTTTTGGCCGATAGCAGCTTTTGCCCTAGTTTCTGAAAGTAATGCGGTGAACCTCACAGATGGTTTAGACGGTTTAGCGGGAGGAACTTGCGCGATCGCCTTTTTAGCCCTCGGTGTTTTGCTAGCACCTACTGCTCCCAGTTTAATGATCCTCTGCGCTGCCATCAGTGGCAGTTGTATTGGTTTCTTAGTCTACAACCGCAACCCTGCCCAAGTATTTATGGGAGATACGGGTTCTATGGCTCTTGGCGGCGGTTTAGCGGCGATCGCCCTCATTAGCGGTAACATCTGGAGCTTATTAATTCTCAGCGGTCTCTTTGTCATCGAAGCCCTCTCCGTTATCTTACAAGTGAGCTACTACAAAGCCACCAAAGGACCCGACGGTATCGGTAAACGGATTCTGAAAATGGCTCCTCTACACCATCATCTTGAACTCTCTGGATGGTCAGAAACCCAAGTGGTTGGCGTATTTTATGGCTTTGTTGGTATCCTTGCCATTCTCAGTTACTTCTAGGTCATCCTGTCAGTGTTTATAGATCGAACGGCGATCGCCCCTTTAGCTATTGAAAATTGGTCAACTCTCGAATCCTTCCCGGCTGCTTCAGTACACTTTGACAACAGATTACAATCTCTCGGCTGGTTGTAATTCGGGAGAATGGGAAGGTAGAAAGAGCAAATCTAGCCCTTCTGGTAGTATAACCTTCTCACTCATATGCCATCCGGCTTTACTCAAACCACATTTCTTCCTTATGGGTGGGCAGAAAAAGGGAAAAAAGTTTATGGAGAACGCGACGGCAAACCCCGTCAGCACACGTACTTGATTGCTGGTAGGAGAGGCTCAAAACTATTAGCCCCCGTTTTATTCACACGAACAACCAATGCCGTGTTTTTTAACCATTGGCAGAACATCATCTACTACCAGAACTCAATCCTAAGAGCCTGCTAATTATGGACAATGCTGCCTTTCACAAGCAAGGAGATATTCGAGCGATTGCCAAAACTCACGGACACCCGGTTCTGTTTTTACCAGCTTCTTCACCTGAGTATAGTCCTATCGAAGCAGATTTTGCTATTCTCAAAAAGCAGAGGATTTATGCCCAGCCTGGTACGACTCTCGATGAGATCGTTAAACTGTACGGAACTTAATTGGAATGACTATAGCGCTTCGCGCTAGGCAATAGGCAATAGGTAATAGCTTGTATGGCTTCGGTTCTAAGGCTTCAAGCTGTACCTCATAGAATAGAGAAACGCTATATAGAGTGCCCATAATTGTTCGATATCCATGGCCTTAACGATTGACGGCTAATGAGATTATAGCAAGCCAAAAAAAACGCCCCCCTTGCGGAGAGCGTTTTTTTAGATTAAATCAGTTGATTAAAAAACTGGAATTAACCGTTGATAGCAGGAGCAGTTAAAGCTACAGGAGCTTCTTCTCCAGCCGCCAAGTCTAAGGGGA